>NZ_JBFULD010000017.1:0-22952 GCF_056400505.1 Terrabacter sp. P5_B1 | reverse complement strand
CTCCACCGCCGTATGCCGTGCTCGGAGCCGGCTCCGGCGCGACCGGTGGCGGCCGCCAGGTCACCGAGTCCGGCTCACGAGGCGCCGCGACCGGAAGGCCGAGCCCGACGACGACCGAGGCAGCCGCCGCACCGGTGCCGCAGCAGCAGGGCTTCTTCGCCTCGCTCGGTGCGCTGTTCACCTTCCGCAACGTCGTGCTCCTCGTCGCGGTGCTGGTCGGTCTGCTCGCAGCCTTCGCCATGCCGATCACGGCCTCGCTCCTGCGCTGGCGACGGCGACGGCGGGCCGTCACCCAGCAGGACCTCATCGAGGTCGAGTGGGACGACCTCACTTCGCACCTCGGCGACCTGGGGATCGGCGCCCCGGACGGGCTGACGCTGCGCCAGCTCCGCGAGCGCTACGTCGTGAGCGGCCATCTCGACCAGGAGAACGCCACCGCGATGCGACGGGTCACGGCCACCCTGGAGAAGTCGCGCTACGACCGCCCCGAGCGGACGACGCCGCAGGAGGCGTCCCGGCTGCACGACGACATCCGGTCGATCCGGCGTCAGGTGGGGCGCACACGTGCCTGGCAGGCCCGGGCGCGGTCCTTCTTCTGGCCGGCAGCCGGTGTCTCCTTCTGGCGCTCGCTTCCCGATCGCCTGCTCCCCCGACGCCGCTGACCGCTCACGAGGCGGGCTGACCGCTCACGAGGCGGGCTGGGCCCGCTCAAGAGGCGGGCTGGGCCCGCACGTCCGTCGTCTCCACCAGGTGTTCGACGACCTCTTCGGCCAGATCCCGCTTCTCGGCAGCCTGGGCTTCCTCGTGCTGTTTCACCTCGACGCGGGCAGCCTGCCAGGCTGACCAGTGGGCCCGAGACCAGAGCCCACAGGGACAAGGCCGAGACGTAGACGACGGAGTCGACCCAGTGCGTCACCAAGGACACCGGGATCATCACGAGCCAGAAGATGGTGAACCACCCGTTGACCCGACGCATGAAGACCGGGTCACCCTGGACACTGGCCCAGAGGGACTTCATGACCGTCATCGAGACCTCCACGTCGAAGATGCTGCGGGCGCTGCAGCGAGCGAACGGTAGCGCAGGTGGCTCAGGCCCGGACCGGGGTTCTCTGGTAGCCGGCTGGGAGACGACGTTCGGGGAAGGTCGGACGCGGTGCGTTCGCGCGAGTTAGCCTACGAAAGCGGCGAACGTTTCCGTGGACCACAACCGCTGACGCGACGCGCGTCGTGCAGGAGGCCGGCGATGAGCAAGAAAAGGGCCAACAGGGCGGACGCAACCGACGAACACCCGGTCGGGTCCGCAGGAACGTGGGACGAGTCCTCGGACCGCTCGAAGTTGCGTCGCAAGACCTATGAGGCGGAGCTTGCGCCCCTGCAGGGAGAGCTCGTGGCCATGCAGGAGTGGGTGAAGTCGTCCGGGGCCAAGGTCTGCGTGGTCTTCGAGGGGCGGGACACGGCAGGCAAGGGCGGCACGATCAAGCGACTCGTCGAGCGCGTCAGCCCGCGGGTGTTCCGAGTGGTCGCATTGCCGGCGCCGACGGAGCGGGAGCGGTCGCAGATGTACATCCAGCGGTACATCAGACACTTCCCGGCCGCGGGCGAGGTGGTGATCTTCGATCGCAGCTGGTACAACCGCGCGGGGGTCGAGCGGGTGATGGGGTTCTGCACGCCGACCCAGACCGAACGCTTCCTCGAGCAGATCGCCGGTGTCGAGAAGGCCATGGTCGACTCGGGGATGATCCTGATCAAGTACTGGCTCGAGGTGGGCCCTGACGAGCAGACTCGCCGCATCGAGAACCGCATCCACGACCCTCGGAAGGTGTGGAAGCTGTCTGACATGGACCTGGAGTCCTACGGCCGCTGGTACGACTACTCCCGCGCTCGGGACGCCATGTTCGCGGCTTCCGACACCCCGTGGGCCCCATGGCACGTCGCGCACACCGACAACAAGAGGCGCGGCCGGCTCAACATCATCAGTCACCTGCTGAGCCAGGTTCCCTACGAGCCGTTGAAGGTCAGGGACGTCGAGCTGCCGTTGCGTCAGGCAGCCGGTGACTACGAGGCCCCTGCCCTGCCGCCGCGCTTCATCCCCACACCGTTCTGAGTGGGACGAGCTCTTCACGGCTGACCGCGTCGTCCCAGGGAGGAAAGCATGTCCCAGAAGGCCACCGCTCCGACCGTGACTGCCCGGCGGGAGCACGCCGTCGCGTGGTGGGCCCTCCCGGTGGACGAAGTGACCCAACGGCTGGGTGTCGACCCGGTCAGGGGCCTGACGGAGCTGGAGGCGGAGCGGCGGCTCGGGGCGTCGGGCCCGAACGCGATAGCAGAGGAGCCGCCGGAGCCGATCTGGAAGCAGTTCCTGAAGCACTACGCGGACTACATGCAGATCGTGCTCGTCGTCGCGGCGATCGTGAGCCTGCTGATCGGTGAGTGGGGCACGGCGGTGGGACTGGCGCTGCTCACCCTCTTCAACGCCTGGTTGGGGTACCACCAGGAGGGCAAGGCCCACGCGGCAGCCGCGGCTCTCGGGGCGATGCTGGAGGCGGTCGCCAAGGTGCGGCGCGACGGCTCCATCCTCGAGATCCCCGCCGCTGAGATCGTGCCCGGGGACATCGTCCTCGTCGATGCCGGTGACCGGGTGCCGGCAGATGGCCGGGTCATCGTCGCCGCCACGCTCCAGGTCGAAGAAGGCGCTCTTACCGGCGAGAGCGTCGCGGTCGAGAAGACGACAGAACCGCTCGGCACGACCGACGTGGCGATCGGCGACCGAACGTGCATGGCATTCATGAACACCAACGTCACGCGTGGCCACGGCGAGATCCTGGTGACCACGACGGGGATGGGATCCGAAGTCGGGCACATCGCGCACCTGCTTGCCGGGCAGAAGGTGGAGAAGACCCCCCTGACCAAGCAGGTCGACCGGCTCACCGTCTTCATCATCGGCGCCGCACTCTTCGCCTTCATCGCCATCCTCATCATGGGACTCGCCCAGGGAGAGTCCTTCACGGTCCTCTTCGGCATCGGGGTCGCCCTCGCCGTCGGCTCCATCCCGGACGCCCTCCCGGCTGTCGTGACGACGATCCTGTCGGTGGGTTCGGTCAACATGGCCAGGAAGAACGCGATCATGAAGGTCCTTCCGGCCGTGGAGACGCTGGGCTCGACCTCGGCGATCAACTCCGACAAGACCGGCACCCTGACCCTGAACCAGATGACCGTCCGGGAGTTCACGACCGTCGCTCACCACTACACCGTCAGCGGTGAGGGCTACAGCTTCGACGGCCAGGTGCAGCGGACGACGGGTGAACCCGAAGCCAACCTGGACTACGTGTTCTTCCCGTGCGCGCTCTGCGACGACGCCGACATCCAGGACGGCACCGTCGTCGGCGACCCGACGGAGGGCGCACTCTACGTGCTCGCCCAGAAGGGCGGCATCGACGTCAGGCAGTTCCGCCTGAACCACCCGCGCATCGCAGCGGTGCCGTTCGACTCCGACTACAAGTTCATGGCCACCTTCCACACGATGCCCGGGGCGGACGGTCGACCTGTCGTACGGGCGTACGTGAAGGGCGCGCCGGACGTGATCCTCGACCGTTCGACCCGGGCCCGGATGCCCGGAGGGGTGAGCCAGACGCTCACGGCCGAGATGCGCGAGAAGGTCCTTTCCGAGAACGAGCGCATCGCCAGCCAGGGGCGGCGCGTTCTCGCATTCGCCCAACGCGAGTTCGACCCGGCCACCTTCGATCCCTCCGCCGACCTGATGGACCTCATGCAGGACCTCGAGCTGGCGGCCCTCGTCGGCGAGGTCGACCCACCCCGGGCCGAGGCGACGAAGGCCATTGCCGAGGCCAAGCAGGCCGGGATCCGGGTCCGCATGATCACCGGCGACCACGCCGTCACCGCCGCTGCGATCGCCAGCGAGCTGGGCATCGAGGGGCGGGCCATGACCGGCGCCGAGTTCGCCGCCCTCGACGACGAGCAGGCGGCCAGGCAGGTCGACGAGATCGGCGTCATCGCCCGGGTGGCACCCGAGCACAAGGTCAGGCTGGTCGAGGTGCTGAGGCGCAACGGCAACATCGTCGCGATGACCGGGGACGGGGTGAACGACGCGCCGGCGATCGGCGCTGCAGACATCGGCATCGCCATGGGCATCACGGGAACGGACGTCGCCAAGGGTGCGGCCAAGATGATCCTGACCGACGACAACTTCGCCACCATCGTGGCCGCCGTCGAAGAAGGACGGTCGGTCTACGACAACCTGC
The DNA here is from genome assembly GCF_056400505.1 of Terrabacter sp. P5_B1. Lineage (NCBI taxonomy): Bacteria > Bacillati > Actinomycetota > Actinomycetes > Micrococcales > Intrasporangiaceae > Terrabacter > Terrabacter sp. P5_B1. The sequence continues at coordinate 18,693 of NZ_JBFULD010000017.1, read as the reverse complement.
AGAAGTTCCTGCGGATCCAGATCGCCAACCTGTTCATGTTCGTCCTCGCGTTCCTCGGCTCGAGTGCGTTCCAGATCGCCGGGACAGCGCTGCTGATCCCTTCTCAGGTGCTGTGGATCCACATGGCCGTGGTGGCGCCGCTGGGAGCCGTCATGGGTCTGGACATCGCCAACCCCGGGATCATGCGGCGCAGACCCCGTCCCTTCAACCAGGCCATCATCGTCAGGTCGATGATGGTGCGCCTCTTCGTCAACGGCCTGTTCATGGCCGCTGCGACGCTGGTGCTGGTCCAGATCGGCAAGACCACCTACAACTCGCTCGAGGTGGGGCAGACCATGGCGCTGGTCGGCCTGTCGCTCATGAACATCTTCCTCGCGCTCAACCTCCGCTTCCCAGAGGACAGCGCCTTCGGGAGCGCGACCTTGTCCAACCCCAAGCTCCTGTGGGCGTTCGCCTGGGCGCTCGTGGGTGCGATGCTGATCACCCAGATGCGCGTGCTGCAGGACCTGTTCCACACCGTGCCCCTCGACGGGAGGCAATGGGCCATCGTCCTCGTGCCCGGTGTCGTGCTGCTGGTCCTCGGTGAGCTCTACAAGATCGTCCTTCGCTTCCGGCGGGCGCACGAGCGCGCGACGGACTCCAACTCGACCGCGACGTCGCCTCTGGCCGGTTGACCCGGCCGCGTGGCTTTCGACGGGCGCACGCGGCGACGGTTCCTGGTCTGTGGAGCTGCCAGCACCTTGGCCACCAGCGGACTCAAGGAGTACGTCGACCTCGCGCGGCCAGTGGTGGCGCACCCGATCCTCCAGTACACATCGAGCGCGATGCCGAGCGGCCACGCGTCGAACATCGCAGCGGGAGTCACCGTGGCCTGCGTCCTGTCGGCGCTGTTCCTCCGGCGACGAGCACGCCATCTCGTCATGGTCGTCGGTGTGCTGGTGGCGCTCCTCGTCGGGCTCGACCGCCTCATGCTCGGCGTGCACACCCTCACGGAGGTCGTTGCCGGCTACGCCCTCGGGCTCGGCCTCGGCCTGCTCGCCGCGTACGTCGTGGCACCTGGAGCGCGGGACTGAAAGCCACAGGTCCCCGGTCGGACCGTGCCGGGACCTTCTCGTGCCCGGACGTGGTCAGCGGTGGTGCAGCCGCGAGGCCACGATCGCTGCCAGCCGCCCGAGCCCCGCGCCCACGGTCGCACCGACCAGGACATCACCCGGGTAGTGCACTCCCGTGTACACACGGGAGAACGCCACGACCGCTGCCGCCGCGCGCAGCGGCCAGCGCAGTTCGGGCACTCCCGCGCTGACCGCGACGCAGAACGCGGCCGCCGACGCGGAGTGGCCGGAGGGGAAGGAGGCGGATGACGGCATACCGACCCATCGCGTCTGTGGCACGCCCAGCCGGGAACGGCGGGGACGGTGACGGGCCGCCAGCTTCATCGGCTGGTTGACCAGGAACGACGTCACCCCGATCGCGGCCACCCCCGTGAGGGCAGCTCGCCGTCCTCTCTCTCCCCCCGCCACGGCCAAGGCGCCGGCAGTCAGGAACCACGGTTTGGAGAAGTTGGCGAAGTCCGAGCTCCGGCGCAGCGGGGTGTCGAGCCAGGGCGTGGGCAGCCCCGCCACGGCCCGGTAGACATTGCGGTCGACCGTGTCCATCGAGCGCAACAGCCGCACCACGCTGGACAGCCGGGGATCGTCACGAGCCGAGAATCGCGCGGCGAGCCGGGCCTCGACGGACTCAGGAGGGGTCGGACCGGCCATCGGTTTCATCCGGCCTGCGTGCGGGCGCCGGTCGCGGTCTGCCAGAGCGCGGCGGGCGTCGACGTCAGGGTGAGGCGCGCCGGATGGCTGTCGCGCGCCCTCTGCAGCGCGGCACGCGGGAGCCGGATGGTGACGGCCCCCGGCCGGATGACGAAGCGCAGCGGTGGATCCAGGACGAGGGCCTCACCGTCGACACCCACCTCGACGGGTCCGGACGAGTGCACCTCGAACTGGGACGCGGTCCACTCGTTCCACCCGGCGAAGTGCTGGACCTGGCCCGTCATCTCCAGGAGAGTCACCTTCTCCGCGTCCGCAGCAGAGCTGATCCGCAACGCGACGACTCCCAGCACTCCGGCGTCGAGGCGGTCGCGCGTCCCTCCCCCGCGCAGGTGCGCCAGGTCGTAGCGGTTGTTGGACACCAGCAGGAGCTGGCCGGGGACAGCCTCCTGTCCGGACGGCAGCCTGTAGTGCAGGTCGAGAGGCCGGGCCCCGGGACCCAGCATGTCCGGCAGGAGGGCCGACGCGGTCTGCACCTTGGCGTCCCGATAGTCCGCCGACTGGACGACCTTGGCGTACACCCCCATCGACGCGTTGTTGACGAACACCCGCCCGTTGATCTCGGCCAGGTCCACCCGCCTGTCGACTCCGTTGTCGAAGGCCTCCATCGCCCCCGGAACGTCTTCGCGGTCGATCCCCAGGTCGAGCGCGAAGTGGTTGCGCGTGCCGGCCGGCACCACGACGAAGGGCAGGTCGTGCCGGCTGGCGACAGAGGCGACGATCGCCAGCGACCCGTCACCGCCCGCCATACCCAGCAGGTCCGCACCCGCGGCCACGGCGGCCTCGGCCACGGCTCGCAAGTCCTCTCCGGGGGTGAGCACATGCGGCTCGACACCCCGCTGCCGACAGAGCTCGACCAGCCCGAAGCGCTGCACCTTGCCTCCCCCGGACCGTGGGTTCATGATCAGGACCGCGTTCCTCGCCCGGGGTGCGACCTCGGGATCATCGAGCTGCGCCGTCGGGGGTAGCGCGTAGCCGGCTGCTGCTGCCGAGATGGCTGCGAGACCCAGCCCGACGGCCAGCACCCGACCGCTCTCGCTCGCGAGGACCACCACCACGAAGACGACGATCGCGCCGATCGCGAGCGCAGCAGCAGCGGCTCGGACGCGTCCTCGGCGGGACACGACGTACCAGGCGGCCACCACCGCGAGCCCGAGCGAGACCACGCTCACGAGCAGAACGTCCCACCGGCGGATGGAGACGACCACGAGGAACAGCAACGCCGCCGCCAACGCTGTCAGCGCCAGGACCGCCGAGGCCCTCCGCGTGGGGGCCGGCCCCGGGTCGGGTCCGGCGCCCGGATCGGATGTCATCATGTCGGCTCCTTCGGGTCTCGCCAGCTCACGCCGGTTCGGCGCGTGTACTCGGCTACGGCCTCGTCGACGGTCGGGAGGAAATGCTCGGGGGCGATGGTGCGCGTCAATCCGTACCGCTCGATCTTCGCCCGCACCGGGTCCTTCATCTCCGCGAAGACCAGGGACACGTCGCGGGCGTTCAGCCAGGTGTCGAGCTCCTCCAGCATGTCCGCAGCCGTGGTGTCGACGTCGGTGATCGGCTCGGAGGCAACGACGATCCAGCGCAACGTCGAATCGCTCTCAGCCATCTCGCGGACGGTCTCCCCGAAGCTCCGGGCATTGGCGAAGATCAGGGGGGCGTCGAATCGGTAGACGACCAGCCCGGGCAGCCGTTCCGCCTCGGGATAGCTCACGGTGTCGTGCATTCCGGCGATCCCCTCGACCCGGCCGAGCTCGGCCTGGTGCGGCCACCAGGTCCGGCGGAACACGTTGAGGATGGACAGGCCCACCGCGACGAGGATGCCGGGCAGGACACCCAGGAGAGCCACACCGAGCAGGGCGATGAGGGACAAGAGGAACTCCGTCCGGCGCTGCAACCAGAGGCGGCGCATCCCGGCGACGTCGGTCAGCGACACGGCGGCAGCGATCACGACGGCACCCAGGGTCGGCTGGGGCACGTACCGCATGAGCGAGTTGGCGAAGAGCAGGACGACGGCGATCACCACGGCCCCCACGACCCCGGTGACCTGCGACCGTGAGCCGGCCTGATCCGCGACGGCGGTGCGCGATCCGCTGGTGCTGACCGGGAAGCCCTGGAAGGCGCCGGCAGCGATGTTGGCGGCTCCGATGCCGATCATCTCCTGGTTGCCCTCGACGCGGACGCCCTTGCGGGCAGCGAAGCTCGAGGCCGTGGACATCGTGTCGGCGAGCGCGACGACAGCGATGGCCAGGGCCCCCAGCACCAGCGGCGGGAGGTCGCCCCAGGTGATCTGCGGGATCGTGAGGGCCGGGAGACCCTGCGGGAGCACGCCGATGGTGTCGACCCCGTGGGCCTCCAGGTCGAAGACGTTCACCATCACGGCGGTCAGGGCCACGAGCACGAGGACGCTCGGGACCTTGGGGATGAGCCTGTTCAGGAGCAGGATGCCGGCGAGCGCGCCGAGGCCGATGAGGGCGGCCGTACGGTTGGCCTCACCGGCGAACAGACCCGACAGGAAGGCGTTCGTCTCGGCGATGAGACCGTTGGCATCGGTGGAGAAGCCGAAGAGCTTGGGCAGCTGGCCGACGATGATGGTCAGTGCGAGGCCGTTCATGTAGCCGATCTGTGTCGGCTTCGACAACAGGTCGGCGACGAAGCCGAACCGCGCCAGTCCCGCGATGACCATGACGACGCCGACGATGACCGCGAGCATCGACGCGAGTGCGACGGCGCGCGCAGGGTCACCGCCCGAGAGGAGGAGGGGGGCGATCGTCGCCGCGATCATGGGGCCCAGGGATGAGTCCGGTCCCAGCACGAGCACCCGGGAGGGTCCGAAGACCGCATACCCGATCAGGCAGAGGATCGAGGTGTAGAGGCCCGTGACGGGCGGCAGCCCGGCCAGCTGGGCGTAGGCCATCCCTTGCGGCACCAGCAGCGCGGACAGGACCAGCCCGGCGATGATGTCCTTCGGGAGCCACGAGCGCTGATAGGAGCGGGCCAGACGCAGGCCCGGAACGCGCTCCGCCCACTCGCGCGGCCCGACGTCATGTCGGTCGGCGAGCACGGCCATGGTCAGCCGACGATCGTAGTGCGCACGCCGCGGCGGGATCGGCCCACGCCCGAGTGCTCTCGTCCAGCTTGGAGAACAGGCACAAGCCGAGCCTACCGGCGGCCGGCCCCGCCGTCCGGCGTTCCCGAAGTGCCCTCCCCGCCGACGACAGCGGGTCAGGTGCCCGACAGGGCACCCGACCCGCTTGCACCGCGATGGGAGCGGTCGACCGTCAGTCCAGGTAGTCGCGCACTACGGACGCCTCTGCGCTGTGCTCTCCAGCGGGACGAACGTGCAGGTCAGAAGCGCTGTGCCGTGAATAGTCCTTGACTGAGCCACAGTGCCCCGAGACCCGAAAGTGTTCTCACCGCTCCTGGCCGTTGCTCGACTTGGAGCACCAGCCCGGGCTACGAACGCGGTGGCCGCGGCGCATGATGAGTTCGTTGACCCCGCGACTCAGCGGGCCCCGGCCCTTCGAGACCAACGGGGTGGCCTCAGGTGGCGGCCGCCTCTCGGACTGTGGCCTCGAAGACGCCCACGCGACGTCCGGCGCTCCCTCGCCGCGGTAGCCCTCGGCCCACTTCGCGGCGGTCTTGCAGGACGCGTCGTAGCGTTCGGCGGCCCGGGCGATCGGCCAGCCGTGCTCCACGATCAGCACTGCAAGCCGCAACCGGGCACGTGGGGTCAGCACGGCATTGAAGTGGGTAGCGTGGGACACGAAGACCTCCTGGTTGTGCGGTGAGCCGTCAGACAGCTCCACTCCACACCGGGAGGTCTTCATCTGTCATGGAGGCGATGCGGTGTCGTCACACTGACTCGACCAACGTGACTGAGCATCACAGCTAGTCGACGTAGGTCACCGATTCGGTGCTGGACACCTTGTCGATGCGGTTCACTGCGGCTGTGTCTCGGCCGGCGTCGCCCGCTACCCTGTCGAGCTCCACCGGGTTATCGCCATAGTTGTCGCCAGTGGAAACCATCCTGTCGTTGCCGGGACCCCCGGAGACCACCGTTCCGACACGTGTGTAATCGTAGATGCGGTCAGCGCCGCCGTCACCGTAGGCAAGGTTGCGGCCGGACGCGGAGATAACCAAGTCGTCCCCCGGGCCGCCCTTCAAGACGTCGGTGCCCGGGTCGGTCCAGTCCGCGTAGTCGAGGTCGTTCTCGTCGGCAACGTAGTCATTGCCGGGTCCGCCGAGCAGCACGTCATACCGGCCGGCATCGCCTCGGAGCGTGTCGTCGCCCTCGCCTCCATCGAGGCTGCTGCCTTCGCCCGTCTTCCCGTTGATTGAGTCGTTCCCGGCGCCACCGCAGACTGTGCCGCCGGCGAGCTGGTCGTCGCCGCCAAGCCCGAGGACGACGTCCTCGGGCCCTCCGCCCAAGATGTCAGGTCCCGGGGTCCCAACGATCGTCGCTGCCTTGCCGAAGCACGTCAGCCTGGTCGTTGACGCGGCGTGACTCGGCGCTGCCTGGGCCAGCACCACCGCCGCAACGGAGACTGTGACGACTTCTAGCCCGCGAAAAAGGCGCATCACGCCCCCAACTCGCCACCGCAGCACGGTCGGCAGCATTTTAAGGGCGGGCACCGTCCACGCGCAGGAGAAGCCCGAGAGCCTCAAGACGCAGCACCACCGGGAGCCGAAATCATGGGCAGAGCGGACATCGGGAGCAGGCGGTTGGCCTCTGTCGGAACCGGGCCAGCAGTGGGCCGCATCGGACAACCCGCTTAAAATGGCGAGCAATTGACCCTCGCGCCCCATGCCCGGATCTAGGCCCGGTGATCGCCCACCCCACCTGAAAGCCCTCCTCGCAAGGAGCGCCATGGCCAGTCTCATCGGGGGCCCGCCACAGCCGCGATCCGCGGCATGGTGGCCGATCGTCCTGCTCGAATCGGATGCCCGGTGCGTCAGCGCCTGCCGTGCCACACTGCTCCTGAGGCCGCTTGTGGAGGTGGACGTGATGAGACTTGGCGTACTTGCCAGTGCAGCTACCGTCATTCTGGTTGCGGCGAGCGCACCCACGGCCGCCAGCGCTGCCAGTGACTCGGTGCAGTGCGGGGTGCCGATCACTCGCAGCGTTACCCTGAGCGCGGACCTGTTCTGCGAAGACGGTGACGCGCTTGTCGTGGGCGCCAGCGGGATCACCGTGGATCTGGCAGGGCACGCGGTCACCGCTCCGCGGTTTGGGTTGTACGCCGCTGTCCGCAATCCCGGCTACGAAGGAACCACCATCCGCAATGGCTTCGCCGACGGTGCGTACGGTGTCCTACTAGTTGGGGCTCAACAAAATCAGGTGACTGAGCTCACCGTCTTCGGCCAAGCCGCTGCCATAGCAATCTATGACTCCAGGGCCAACGTGATTCGGGACAACGAGTCTTTCGTCAGCTCGGGTTATGGCATCCTGCTGAGCCACGCCAAGGGCAACGTCGTGGACGGAAACCGAATGGCCAAGGAGAACGATGACGGGAACGGCTATGGCGGCATCCTGCTCACCGACGGCGCACGCGGAAACCGAATCATCAACAACGAGGCAAGCAGCAATGGGTTCGACGGGATTCATGTCTCTACAGGTAGTCGCGAAAACCTCATCGCTGGAAACACGGCCACGATGAACACAGACGACGGCATCGACGTCGACGACCCCGACAACACCGTGCGGAGCAACGTGACGAACGACAACGGTGGATACGGCATCGAGGCCGTAAAGGGAACGAGGGGCGCTCGAAACACCGCGTCGGGAAACGGGGCGTCGGACCAGTGCCTGAACATGAGATGCGCATAGGTCGAGACTCGAGCTCGTGCCGCGGACCGGGTGCCGCCGTCGAACGTTGCGGTGAGCCGGAGCGCGATCGTGGACCAAAGACGACGTGGGGACCCGCTCCCTGCATGCGCGTAGACACTCACGACAAGGCTCCGCTGCACAAGCGCCGACCAGACCGCGCGATCGCGCACGCATGCTGCTGCCTTCTGATCCTCCAGGGCGCCTTGGGGTTCAAACATCAGAGTCCGAGCACCTCTTGGTGCTCGGCCGTTAGTACCAGCGCGGATGCGGGACACAAGGCCGACAACCCCGGCCGCCGCCGCGGTACGGCGGAGGCCCGTTGACTGAGCAGCGTCGGGAACGTCAGCGTCGAGGGTGTTGTAGTTCTTTCTGGAGCAGGCGCGCGTTGCCGGCTCGGTACGCATGCCGCCAGCGACCGAGGCAACGTCGGCATCATGTCCAAGGTCATGCGTGTCGCCGCCACCCGGCCCGGGCGCTGCCCCGTCTGCTTGCGTTTCTTCGCTGTCCGCACGCCGATCGGCAGGTGCGTTGATGCCAGTGGGCTCTGCCCTCCTGCGCCGGAGCGCAGCAGGCCGCTGCCCGGAACAGGGCGGGGATCTGTCCGGCGAGACGTACCGCTCGCGCCAGAAAAGCACGTGGCGTCGGAGCTCATCGCCGGCAAGCTCACGCCGAAAGACCTGATGTGCCCTTTGAGTCCGGCCTGAGGCTGTGTGCGGCGGGCGAGACAGACGGCGTACTCGTCCTCTGGACGCGTCAGCCCGACCAGAGAAGCGCCTCGGCTTCGTCGGCGGCTGACGGACACGTCCTGGCCTCCTCGGCGAGCACCGCGGCGAAGTCCCTCGCTGCGCTCCGGTACTGCGGGTCCTCGAGCACGCGGAGTACCGCGGCTGCGATCCGCCCCGGCGGTGCGGTCCGGTCCACCCGGACGCCGGCGCCCAGCCGCAGGACCCGTGCGGTGTTGTCCTTCTGGTCCCGTCCCATCGGCAGGCAGACCAGTGGTACTCCGGCCGCGAGCGCCTTGAGCACGGTTCCGTGGCCGGCGTGGGTGACGACCGCCGCCGCCTGTGGCAGGACCTGTCCGTGCGGAGCGGTCTGGACGACCCGCACGTTGGCTGGGGCGGGGACGGCCCGGGGACTGACGGCCCGGCCGGTCGTCACTACGCCCTGGACGGGCAGTCGACCCAGAGCGGCGGCAATGCGGGCGAGTGTCTCCGTCTGGTTCTGGTAGATGGAGCTCAGAGCGACAAGCACGAGTGGCCGTGTCTCGTCGGCCGCGTCGTGCCAGTCGCCAGCCCAGCTGGGGTCGTCGAGCTGGGGCCCGACGTAGCGGACGTTCGGGGGCAGGTGGGCGGTGGTGAAGTCGAACGACGGACTCGTCAGGACGAACACCCTGGGGCAGCGGTCAAGCAGCTCGAACATCCCGTCGACCGGATCGAGGCCGTACGAGGAGCGAATCGCATTGAGGTGCGGCGTCATTCCCCCGGTGGCCCGGCGGATCGCGTACCGGGCGGCCGCGTCGCGGGCCTGCCCCAGCCGCCCCGTGGCCGGCGACCAGCCGGTGCCGAAGGGTGGCAGGCCGGGGGTCGGACGCACGTAGACGTTGGCCAGCAGGGCAGCGAAGGGCAGCCCGCTCGCTTCCGCGCCGATCAGGACGCCGGGCACCATCCCCTCGACGAGAAGAGCATCCGCAGGGTGACTGGCGACCGTGTCCAGCAGGTCATGCGCGAAGAGCCCGCGGGTCCAGCGAGCAAGCGCCGCCTCACCTCCCGCAGCTGGCGCAACGGGCTGCCCCGCTCGAGATCGGCCACCAACTCGGTCTGCTCCGCGACCGAGCCCACATGTGGCGCCGTCGGCCAAGCGCTGAAGGCACAGCCAGCGGCCACGGCGGGCTCCTCCGCGGTCGGGTCGGCCAGGACGTGGACCCGGTGCCCGCGCCGGACCAGTTCGGCAGCAACGCCCATCACCGGCGGAAGGGTGCCGCCACCGTCGATGGCGGCCACGAGAAATCGCGACTGCACCACAAGCCATTGTGCTTCCCGCCGGGCACTCGCGCCTACCCTCGGGCCCGGGAAGCGTCACCTGGGCCAAGCCTGCGCGTGCTCCCTTCCCAGTTCGCCCTGGTGGTCCTCCTCATCGCAGGAGCGGGACCCCTACGCCCATGCAGGCGTCGTGACCCAACATGGTCCGAAGCCACATTCGGGCCACCTCGACCCTTACCTGCGAGTCACGCGAAGCGCATGTCGGCTTTCTTGCGGATCCGTCCGAGGAGGTGTATCCCGGGATGAGGGCCATCGCCGAACGGCCCGAACCCACCTTCGGGAGGTGGCACCATTACCTTCTCGCGCAGAAGACCCTGTTGGTGGCACCCGTGATCGACTTGACCGTTCGGAGATCCCGCCCAGCCGGCTCCGGACCTCGGCACCTCCTGCCGTGACCCTCCATGGCTCGCGTGAAGCGTCCTGCCCGCCGGCGACGGCACCGGACCCAAGTCGGGGGCTGTTCAGCTACACGGTGGGGCTCACCCACGCTGACGCGAGCCGCGTCTGAGCACCGGAGCGTGCCCATCGCGACGCCCGGTGGCGCGCGGGATCGAACCAGGAACCACGTCCCAAGGGGGATCGACGGTCAGGGCCCCCACTCGACGGGGCCTCACCACCACGCAGAGCGCCGTCCGTGCCGCCGCACGTTCTGCGGAGTCTCGTCACCAGATCAAGAACCACTGACATAGAAGGAGTCACGACATGAACGGACTGACCAGCTTCAGGCACAAGCGCCTCGCGGTGGCGACGCTCCTGTTGCCATTCGCCTTGACCGGATCGGTGGCCGCGGCGGCCTCAGACGAGTCGCGCACCGCTGCACCGGCCCCGGCCGTTCAGCTTCTGTCGCGCGGTGCGGTGGCGCAACCGTTCAACGCGGAGGCCCGCGGTATCGAGTTGTCCGCCAAGCGTCGGATGGACGTCGCTGTCGCTCACCTCACCTTCCAGCCAGGCAGCAGCACCGGGTGGCACCGGCACCCGGGGCCCACCGTCGTCACGATCACCACGGGTGAGCTCACCGTCACCGACGACAGATGCCGCTCCCGCACGTACCGGACGGGTGACACATTCGTGGAAGTGGGCCCCCCTCGCCACGTGGCCGTGAACACGGCGGACACAACCACCGAGACGATCGTGACGTTCTTCCTACCCACGGGAGCGGCTCTGAGCATCCCCGCTTCGGCCCCGAGGTGCGCAGCCTGATGCAGGGCGTTGCGCCCGCGTGAAGGAGCCGGTGATGCCGGCGCACGAGGCATCACCCATCGGGTTGCCACGCGCAACTGTCGGGTTGGCCTTCGTTGCGGTCAGCGAGCGACTGGGCAGGCCGCACACGTATGGAGGGCATCGTCCGTCCGCCGTCGACATGGAACCTGGACACCTACTCCTGATGGCACGGAGACGGCGCGCTCGCCCGGGTCGCCATCGACCGGGCACGGCGATGCGACCCGGCAGCGCGGGACTGCGCGCCGTCCGTGACCTCGCCGACGTCGTCTTCGTCTGCGTCAAAGCCGTCGAGAGTGTCGTGAACGTCCTGGCCCGACCCGCCCGCACTAGCCCCACGACCACTCCCACAGCGGTGGGGTTACACCTCCGCTTACGACTCTGGCTACGAGCTTGAGGATGAGGAACTGTGACGACAAGAAGCTCCCCGTGACGGTGTCCAGCGAGGTAGACGCCAACGAGAAGCCGCGCACTCAATCACCACCACGCACCCGCCTATTTGCTGGGGGCGAGCCGGCGTGAGAGCGCCTTCAGCGCGTGCTCCATCAACAGACCCACCGTGTTGTCCAAGCGGTCCGACCAGCCGTTGAGGGACTCAAAGACGATGACCAGCCTCCCCGCACGGGCCACGGCCAAGGCGTACTCGCTGAAGCGAGGGTCGACCCCTCCGGTACCGGGCTGCCTCGTGATGTCCCCGGAGAACTGTTGCTCGATGCGCGGGTAGTCCAGCATCAAGGCGTCCTCGATGTTGAAGTTGGTGACCTGGAGGCTCGGGTCTCGCCGTGCGCGGCACGCGACGAGCTCCTGGCGTAGCCGCTTGACCGCAGCTGTGCCATCAGTTGCTCGGCCGAACCAGAGCGCGTAGATGTTCATCCGTCCACTCGTGAGGGCGCCGGGTTTAGCCGCTTGCAGGTAGCCGGCGCCCTGCACCTGATCGGCACCCAGCCTGAACGGGTCGGTGATGCAGTCCAGTTGGTGGGGCTGTGTAGTCGTGCGCTTGGTTCGTTCGGCTGGCAGGAGGTCGAGCAGGTCCTTCCACTCGGCCGCGGACAGCAGCGGATCGCTCGTGAACACACTGCCTGGCGGAGCACTCCAAAACGACCGAGCCGGGACCGCTGTGGCCAGATTGGCTGGGACTCCTCTGCCACCACCGACCCCGACTGCGACGGCGAGCACCATCACCAGTGCGGCAGCGGCGAATCCGGCCACGGCTCGACGCGTCCGGCGCGCACGCTCGGCGCGGCGCCGAACCTGGTCCGGCGGGGGCATCGCACCGGAGAGCGTCTCCGCCGACTCGTGCAGTTCCTTGGTGAGGATGTCCATCATCCCTTCTCCTCAGGTCGAACAAGGGCAGGTTCGGCGGTGCTTGCGCGACCGTCTGCAAGGGACTGAGCCAGCGCCGCTCGACCGCGCGCGAGTTGCTGCTTGACGGCCGATACGCTCACCCCGGTCTCCTGCGCCACCTGGGCCACGGGCAGGTCCGCGAGGTGGTGCAGCACGATCGCCACGCGCTGCCGGTCGGGCAGCCTCGCCAGCGCCGTGATCAGCGCTACATGGTCGGCGTCGAACTCGGGCAACTCCGCTGGCGGTCCGTGTCGGCGCCAAGCCACCGTCGCGTTGCGAATCCGCCGCCAGCGACTCACCGCGAGCCGGCGTGAAACGGTCCGCACCCACGCCTCGGGGGAGGCCGCGTCACGCACCAGCGACCACCGTGTCCAGGCTCGCTCGAAAGCCTCCTGCGTGACGTCCTCCGCCTCGGCGGTGTTCCCGGTCAGCAGGACCATCTGGCGCATGATCCGGGTGGCACTCACGGCATAGAAGGCGTCGAACTCTGCCGCCAGGTCCACTCCACCCTCACGACCATCCACCGCGCACGCCTTCCCTCCCCACAACCGTCCCACTCTCAAGACGCCTGAGAAGCCTCGCCGGTGACATCCGCGACGGCAGCGCAGAATCATCGGCAGGCGATCACTACCAAGGACACCGCCCACTGGGCCCGAATCTGGAAGAGTCGCCATCCGGCCGACGACATTCCTTCGGGACCTGCGGAGCACCGATCCGCCAACGCAGCCCAGTTTGCCTGGGACAACGCTCGGCGTCCGCCCAGTAACGAGCGGTTCTGAGACGCCCCGCCACCAGCCCGCTGGGTCAGAAGGGGCTCAACGATGAGAAGTGAGATGCCCGCCCTGGCTACTTCGTCGGGTACGCCCGTGTCTCCACCTCAAGCAGGACGCGGCGCCTTCGGGCTGCCGACCAGCGTGGTCGTTATCTGGACTAGGAGCGCTGTGCGGTCCGAAAATACCGCACGCCAGGCGCCCTGTGGGCACCTGACCTGCGGAAACGCGGGACTGCGAGCCTACACGTCAGTCCAGGTAGTCGCGCAGGACCTGGCTACGGCTCGGATGACGGAGCTTGCTCATCGTCTTGGACTCGATCTGCCGGATGCGCTCGCGCGTCACGCCGTAGACCTTGCCGATCTCGTCGAGCGTCTTCGGCTGGCCGTCGGTCAGGCCGAAGCGCATCGACACCACGCCGGCCTCACGCTCGGAGAGCGTGTCGAGAACCGAGTGCAGCTGCTCCTGCAGGAGCGTGAAGCTCACCGCATCGGCCGGGACGACGGCCTCGGAGTCCTCGATGAGGTCACCGAACTCGCTGTCACCGTCCTCGCCGAGCGGCGTGTGCAGCGAGATCGGCTCGCGGCCGTACTTCTGGACCTCGACGACCTTCTCCGGGGTCATGTCGAGCTCCTTGGCGAGCTCCTCCGGGGTGGGCTCACGGCCCAGGTCCTGGAGCATCTGGCGCTGCACGCGGGCGAGCTTGTTGATGACCTCGACCATGTGGACCGGGATGCGGATCGTGCGAGCCTGGTCGGCCATCGCGCGGGTGATGGCCTGGCGGATCCACCAGGTCGCGTAGGTGGAGAACTTGTAGCCCTTGGTGTAGTCGAACTTCTCGACGGCACGGATGAGGCCGAGGTTGCCCTCCTGGATGAGGTCGAGGAAGAGCATGCCGCGACCGGTGTAGCGCTTGGCGAGCGAGACGAYGAGTCGCAGGTTGGCCTCGAGCAGGTGGTTCTTGGCCTTCTTGCCGTCCTGGGCGATCCACCAGAGCTCACGCTTGAGCTTCATGTCGATCTTGTCGCCGGAGTTGAGCTTCTCCTCGGCGAAGAGACCGGCCTCGATGCGCTTGGCGAGCTCGACCTCCTGCTCGGCGTTGAGGAGGGCGACCTTGCCGATCTGCTTGAGGTAGTCCTTGACCGGGTCGGCCGTGGCGCCGGCGGTGACGACCTGCTGAGCCGGGGCGTCGTCCTCGTCGTCGTCGCGGATGACGAAGCCGGACTCCTCGGTCTCCTCGGCCTTGGCGGCGACGGCCGGGACGACGCCGTCCTCGGCGTCCTCGTCGACGTCGACGGGCTCGACGACGACATCCTCGAGCTCACCGACCGGGGCGTCTTCGGGCTCGGCGTCCTCGGCGACGGCGCCGGCGCCGGCGGCAGCAACACCCTCGGCCGGCGTCGCGGCCTTGCTCGCCGCGGTCTTCTTCGCCGTCGTCTTCTTCGCGACCGGCTTCGCGGCTGCCTTGGCGACGCCGGCGTTGGTCGCGGCCTTCTTGGCGGTGGTCTTCTTGGCGGCGGCCTTCGTCGCCGTGGTCGCGGTCGCGGTCCGTGTCGCAGACTTCGTCGCCGCAGCCGTGCTGTTGCGTGCGGTGGCCACAGTGCCTCCCTTGGTCCCTGTTCGGGTCTTCTTCGTCGTGCTGGCGTGAGGCGCGTCGACGACGATCTCGATGTCGTGGGCCTCGAGGGTGGTGAGGACCGGCTTCATCTGCTTCAGGTCCAGACCGGCATCGACCTGAGCGCGGGCGATCTCCGTTCCGGTGATGGTGCCGTTAGTGCTGCCCTTGACCAGGAGCTGCATGATCGCCTCGTGCTGGAACACCTTGGGCAGGGTCTTCGGAGCTCCAGCGGTTGTTGCCTTGGGCACGGATGCAGTCGCCTTTCGTCGCAGGCCTCGTCGGCTGATCAACCCGGTTTCGGGCATGCATCATCACAACGAAGAAGAATGGGGTTTGGTGCCGGAAGGGCGTGGCCTGTCGGAGTCGATCCCTGTCTCGAGCTCTCGGTGCGCCTGGTGCGATCCGGTACTCCGACATTATAAAACGGCACACGCCTTCTGGGCGAACGGACGCCAAACCCGCGCACGGCGCGAACGGCCGACGGAGCCGCTGGGGAGCGTCTCGTCGCGTCCCCGACGAGTCAGCCGCCCTTGACCGCCAGCACGGGACAGCTGGCGTCGAGCAGGATCCGCTGGGCGTTGGACCCGAGGATGAGCTTGCCCACCGGGCTGCGACGGCGCAGGCCGATGACGATGAAGTCCGCCTTCTCCTCCTCAGCGACGGAGATGAGGTCCTCGGCGGGGTCGTTGCCCCGGACGAGCTGCCGAACCTCGTGCTCGAGTCCCTTCTCCTCGAGGATGGCCTGCACCCGGGCAAGCTCGCTCTCGAACTCCCTGGCCTCGTCCGCGTCAAAGTCCTTGCCTCCACGGTGGGAGCTGATGACGACGAGCTTCGCACCGCGCAGGACGCACTCCTCGGCGGCTCGCTTGAGCGCCGCGCGACCTTCTTTGGTGGCGACATAACCAACGACGATGGCCACTTTCCCGGACCTCCTTGGGACGGAAACAACCAGTGTTCGCACCGTACCCGATATCGAGGCGCGTCCGGTGCGTCGCGCGCGGACCACGCCGACAGGCCGTCCCCACGTCGCCGGGCCCGGCGCCCGGCCCGGGTTCAGTCCCGGCGGCGGTCCAGCGCACCTCGGATGATCCGGCCCACCTGCTCCTCCTCGATGAGGAATCCGTCGTGTCCGAAGTCGGAGACGATGTGGGCGCGCTGCGAGGACGGCAAGGCGGCGTGCAGCTCGTCCGAGAGGCGCGGTGGGTAGAGGCGGTCGGTGTCGACCGACACGACGGTGCAGTCGGCGCTGACGCGGCCCAGGGCATCCTGCAGACCGCCTCGGTCCCGACCCACGTCGTGGGAGTTCATCGCCTCGGTCAGGACGACATAGGAGTTCGCGTCGAAACGCCGCGCCAGCTTGCCGGCGTGGTGGTCCAGGTAGGACTCGACGGCGAAGCGACCTCGGTCCCCTGCGCGCAGCGGGTCCTCTCCGAGCTGGGCGGAGCGACCGAAGCGCTCGTCGAGCTCGGACTCCGTGCGGTAGGTGATGTGGGCGATTCGACGGGCGAGACCCAGTCCCGTGTCCGGGCGCCGGTCGCTCGAGTAGTAGTCGCCGCCCGCGAAGTCGGGATCGTGACGGATGGCGAGCAGCTGCGGCTGGCACCAGGCGATCTGGTCGGCCGTGGCGCGAGCTGTCGAGGCGAGGACGATGCACCGGTCGACGTCATCAGGATGCGTGACCGCCCACTCGATGGCGCGCATGCCGCCCATCGAGCCCCCGACGACGGCCGCGACCCTGCGGATGCCGAGGTGGTCGAGGAGCAGTCGCTCGGCCGTGACCTGGTCGCGGACCGTGACGTAGGGGAAGCGGCTCCCCCAAGGCCGTCCGTCGGGTGCCGGAGTCGCCGGACCGGTGCTGCCCTGGCATCCGCCGAGGACGTTGGATGCGATGACGAACCACTCGTCGGGGTCGACGGGGCCGCCCTCGTCGATCAGGGAGTTCCACCACCCAGGTGATGCGTGCCCCGGCCCCACATCACCGACGACATGGCTGTCACCGGTCAGGGCGTGCTCGACGAGCACGACGTTGTCGCCCGCGTCGTTGAGCCGGCCCCACGTCTCGTAGGCGATGCGGACGCCCGGCAGCACCCCGCCGCGCTCGAGCTCCATGTCACCGATGAGGACGAACTGGCGCCCACCGACGGGATCGCCGTCGCGCCACGCTCCGTCCGGTCTGCGCCCTGCCGGCACCCTCGGCTCGTCGCTGTGGTCCGCCGTCAGCGGCCCGACCGTTGCGTGGCCGGACGACGGCGGGGCGGCGCGCTCGGACGACGAGGTGCCAGCGGCCGCGTGCCGCGCGGGACGACGCGAGCTCTGCTTCCGGTGGGTGACGGTCATCGGGGTACTCCTCGGTCCTCGCGCTTGCACGCACCCGGGACGAGCGCGGCCAGGTCCTCACCCGGGGCACCCCACCGCGAAGGAGGGTTGCCGACCAGCGAGCCGGGGCTTGTCGCTGGTACTCGTGACCTGGTCAAACCATACGCGAGACGCCACCCGGAGAAGATCGACCGGTCCACGACATGGACGCCTCCGCGCCCCCGCGGGTCAGGCGCAGCGGGACGGCCGGATGCCGTGGTCGAGCGACCGGCGGACCAGCCGACTGAGCCGGTGGCCGGGCTCGAGGTCCAGCGCATGGTCGACAGCCACGCCGGCCCGCGCCCCGTCGCCACACCACCACGCGAGCGCCGCGACGACCGAGAGCAGCGGTGCTGCGTGCGCGGCCGGGGTGAGTCGGCAGACGGACTCGAGGCGGCCGAGCACCAGGCGCGGCAGCGTCGCCTCGTCCCAGTCCTTCCAGCTCTCCCCCGGCTCGCCTCCGCGGACTCCTTCGGAGCCGCCCGGCTCGTCGGAGCCGTCACTCGCCGGCCTCTCGGGCTCCTCCCCATGGACGCCCCCCGACGCGGTCGCCGACCCGAGGTCGAGCAGCTCGTGGAGGTCCCGGAGCGCCTCACGATCCGAAGCGCTGAGCCGCGACGCGACGTCGTCACCCATCCCGCCGCCGTCGGCCGAGGCGTCACGCGCCGAGTCCCAGGTGGAGTCACGGGCCGAGGCAGCCGCTGGGTCGCCGACCGTCGGCGCGAGACGCAACTCCGGACCGAGAAGCACGTCCAGCATGACGACGAGGTCGTCAGGGAAGGTGTCGAGCGGCACCGTGCCCGGGCACAGCCATCCGATGAGGGCGTCGCGGACCTCGACGTCGCGGAGCGGCCCCACGAGCGACGGCAGCCAGTGCTCGATGCCGTAGCCCTCGATGTCACCGTTGAGCACCCCACCCCAGGCGACCAGTGAGTCGTTGACGAGGAACTGGCGTGCGGAGGGGTCGCCGCCGTCCAGCACTCCGAGCCCGGTGCTCGGCGAGCTCGCCCGCCGTGGGAACCGGCGGCGCCTGCCGGAGGGTCCCGGCACGTCGGTCACCGACCCTCCAGCGGCCCGGTAGCGGCGCTGCCAGTCCTCGATGGCAGCCAGCGCCAGGTCGTGCCGGGGCTCTGATGGCGCGAGCGGCTCGACGAGTCGGGCCAGCTCGTCGCGGTCGGGGAGCACCGCGTGCCCCAACGCCACGTAGCTCGCAACGGCAGGCACGTCGGCCTGTTCAGGCAGGAGCCAGCCCTCGTCGGGGCAGCAGTCGCATCCGACGGAGCGCCAACGCCCGTCGCGGACGACGAGGCGCTCCCGGACCATGACTCGCTCGGACCCCAAGGTGTCGGCGATGGCCTCGAGCAGGGGAAGGGACTCGTCAGGCGTGTCCTCGAAGCCCACGAGTGCCACCGACGAGGGCGCCCCCTGGCGCAGGGTCGGCAGGATCTGTTCAGCGGCCTCGACGGCCAACCCCGCGTCGACGAGGTCGAGACGGGCCACCAGTCCGAGCCGTTTGCCGTGGAAGCAGACCACGACGACGCTGCGTGTCGGCTGGAAACCCAGGTGGAAGGGGATGATGGTCAGCAGCTCGGCCGGCCCTGACAGTGAGATCTTCGGCATGCACCGAGCCTCGCTGTCGCCCCCAGCCGACGACAGGCTCGTCGGTGGGCCTGTGGACGAACGCCGCCCACGCCGAGGAGGTGTGGAT
>NZ_JBFULD010000016.1:0-23275 GCF_056400505.1 Terrabacter sp. P5_B1 | reverse complement strand
CGCACGATGGCCGCGACGCGGCCGCCCTCGGCGCGCCCGGCCACGGCGGCGTTGGCAGCCTTCATCGCGAGGCCCATCTGCGGCATACCGCTGGCTCCGGAGGCCGTGACGGCCTCGCGGACGATCCCCTCGAGCTCGTCGTCGCCGAGCTGCTTCGGCAGGTAGGCCTCGAGGACGGCCAGCTCTGCCTCCTCCTTGTCGGCGAGCTCCGCGCGACCGGCTCCGGTGTAGGCCTCCGCGGCCTCGCGGCGCTTCTTGGCCTCCTTGGTGAGGACCTTGAGCACGTCGTCGTCGGTCAGCACGCGGTGTTCCTTGCCCGCGACCTCCTCGTTGGTGACGGCGGTGAGGGCCATCCGCAGCGAGCCGGCCCGGACCTGGTCGCGCTCGCGCATCGCGGAGGTGAGGTCGGCCTGCAGCTGCTCCTTGAGGGTGGTCATGCGCCCAGTCTGTCAGGTCGGGCCACACGGCCTGGCTGCGCTCGGACGTCGTGACGGCGCGCGGATGCGAGGATAAGGCCCATGCGTGCCGTGACCAAGACCGTGCTGGGACTGGGGATGGCCGGCACGGGGGTGCTCGGCTGGGCCTCGCTCGTCGAGCGCAACGCCTTCGTGCTGCGCCGCTTCGACGTGCCGGTGCTGCCCGACGGGGCTCCCCCGCTGCGAGTCCTGCACCTGTCGGACCTGCACCTGTTGCCGCGCCAGCGTGCCAAGCAGGCGTGGGTGCGCAGCCTCGCCTCGCTCGACCCCGACCTCGTCATCACGACGGGCGACAACATCGCGGCGCACGACGCCGTGCCGTCGCTGCTCGACGCGTACGACCCGCTCCTCGGCATCCCGGGGATCTTCGTCCTCGGGTCCAACGACTACTTCGCGCCGAAGCTGAAGAACCCGCTGGGCTACCTGACGCGCAACCACGCGAAGGGTGTCGGCACGACTCTGCGGCTCCCCACCGCTGACCTCCTGCGCGGTCTGGGCTCCCGGGGCTGGATCGACCTGACGAACCGTCGCGACTCGATCACCGTGCGCGGCCTGCGCATCGACGTGCGCGGAGTCGATGACCCGCACCTGGGCTACGACCGGCTCGACCTCGTGGGCGGACCCGCTGCGCCCGGCACCGACCTGACGCTCGCGGTGACCCACGCGCCCTACCTCCGGGTGCTCGACGCGTATGCCGCCGACGGCGCCGATCTCATCGTGGCGGGCCACRCGCACGGCGGGCAGGTCTGCGTGCCCGGCTTCGGCGCCCTCGTGACGAACTGCGACCTCGACACGGGCCGCGTCAAGGGCCTCTCACGCTGGTGGCCCGGGGCCGGCGGGGCACTCTCGTCACACGCCCCGGAGGACGCCGCGTGGCTCGAGGTGTCCGCCGGCCTTGGCACCGCGCCCACCGCCCCGGTACGCCTGGCCTGCCGTCCCGAGGCCACGCTTCTCACGCTCGTCCCCCGCTCGCAGGGCTGACTCGACGCCCGGGTCGGGGTGGCACCGCCCACGTGACCCGGTGGGTGAGGGCGGCCCGATTCGGAGATGGACGGGGGGCTGCGCTAGCATCTCTGCTTGCTGCCTCCGGTCCACGGACCACGGCAGCCGCAGCACCGGGGTGTGGCGCAGCTTGGTAGCGCGCTTCGTTCGGGACGAAGAGGTCGCAGGTTCAAATCCTGTCACCCCGACCAACAAAATCGCAGGTCAGAGGCCCTTTGCTCTTCGGAGCGAAGGGCCTCTCTGCGTTCTCCGCGGAGTGCAGGGCACGTCGGCGTCCGTGTCCTGATCGTGAGCCGGGTCTTCTCACCCGACCACCCCGACACTCGTCTCCCCGTCGGACTCGCCGCAGCCGCAAGCGGGGTCGACCGGACCGACGCGCTAGCCCGCGACCGACGACGACGTCTCGCGGACCGACGCGGCGACGACGTCGGCGAGCTGCCCGGTACGCGCCATCACGGCCCGCTGGCGGATGGCGCCGTTGCCCTCCTCGCGCACCCGGGYGAGCCCCTCGTGCACCACCTCGAGATCTCCAGCCGCCTCCAGGGCGGGCCCCACATGGTCGACGAGCGCCTCGAGCACCGACCAGCACGGCCTGGGCAGCTCGGTGCGCCAGTCGATGAGGCTCCCCTCGAGCCCTTCCCGTCCGGCCTGCCACGTCGCGATCCGCAGCAGCTGGGTCGGCACGTCGGGCGCCTGCGTGCCGGCCGCCCACTCGCACGCGGCCGTCTCGACGAGTCCCCGGCACAGGGCCGCGACGACGGTCGCCTCCTCGACGGAGAAGCAGACGTCCGCGGCGCGGATCTCCACGGTCGGGTAGTGCTGGGACAGCCGGGCGTCGAAGTAGACCATGCCCGGGTCGAGGATCACCGAGCTCAGCACCATCCTGCGCACGAGCCGGTGGTAGGCCTCCGCGGAGCCGAAGAAGTCGGTCGGCCCGCACGAGGGCCACCTCGCGAACGCCTGGGACCGGTAGCTCGCGAAGCCGGAGTCCTGGCCGTTCCAGAACGGCGAGTTGGCGCTGAGCGCGAGCAGCGACGGCAGCCAGACCCGGATGCGGTCCAGGACGCCCACGCCCTCCTCATCGCTCTCCACGGAGACATGCACGTGGCAGCCGCACGTCAGGTGCTCACGTGCCGTGAGCTGGTAGCGGTCCTCCAGCCAGTCGTACCGCGGTGACCTCGTCAGGACCGGGCGCACCGGCAGCGGCGAGGTGGCGAGCGCGGCGACGCCCGAGCCGGCCTTGCGCGCCGCCACAACGGCCTCGGAGCGCCACCTCCGGATCTCGGCACGGAGTGCGGTCAGGTCGGCGACCGGCGCGGTGCGCGCCTCGATCTGCTGCTGCTGCATCTCCTCAGCGACCGCGCCGTGCACCCCCACGCCCGCCGACTCGGGCCGCCGGCGCGGAGCGTGCCCGAGCATCTGCCCGGAGACCGCTCGTGGCCGTCCGCTGTGCAGGTCGACGAGCAGCATCTCCTCCTCCACACCGACAGTTCGCACCGTGACGCTCCTTTCCCGGCCACCAGTGGACGTATGCCGTCGGGCCGGGCCTGAGTCCACAGTGGCAGCAACGGGACGCTGCAGCACGCCGATGCACGGTCCCGGATGCCGAGCGGCTCGGGAATGAACCGTGCCCACGAGCGTTGTCCCTCTTTGTCGTCGCACGCGCCGGGCTCCCGGCTCCACCCGCATCTGGAGGATCGTGTCCACCTCGTCCACCCTGGGATTCCGCTCGGAACGTGGGCCGATCCTCATCGCGCTCATGCTGTCGACGTCGCTCATCGCGCTCGACTCGACCATCCTGGCCACGGCGGTTCCCTCCATCGTCGCGGACCTCGGTGGCCTGACCCAGTTCCCGTGGCTGTTCTCGGTCTACCTGCTGGCGCAGGCCGTGTCGGTCCCGGTCTATGCCAAGCTCGCCGACACGGTCGGACGCAAACCCGTCATCCTCGTCGGGATCGGACTCTTCCTCGTCGGCAGCATCCTCTGCGGGTTCGCCTGGGACATGGGTTCGCTCATCGTCATGCGAGCCCTGCAGGGTCTCGGGGCCGGCGCGGTGCTGCCCATGACGACGACGATCGCTGCCGACATCTACACCGTGGCCGAGCGCGCCAAGACCCAGGGCTACATCGCGAGCGTGTGGGCCGTGTCGTCCGTCGTCGGCCCCACCCTCGGCGGCATCTTCTCCCAGTTCGCGTCGTGGCGCTGGATCTTCTTCGTCAACATCCCCTTCTGCCTGCTCGCCGCAGGCATGCTGTGGCGCAACTACGCCGAGTCCGTCGAGCGACGCCGGCACCGCATCGACTACGCCGGTGCCGGCGTTCTCACGGTCGCGCTGACGCTGCTCATCCTGGCCGTCCTCGAGGGCGGGCAGGCCTGGGCGTGGAGCTCGTGGCAGAGCATCGGCGCCTTCTCCGTCGGCGCTCTCCTGCTCGTCATCTTCGGCTTCGTCGAGCGCCACGCACCGGAGCCGGTGCTGCCCCTGGAGATCCTGACGCGCCGGCTCATCGTCGCGACGTGCCTCATCAGCATCGGAGTCGGCGCCGTGCTCGTCGGCCTCACCTCCTACGTGCCGACCTTCCTCGAGCGCTCCACGGGCGCCACCCCGATCGCCGCCGGGCTCGCTGTCGCCGCCCTCACCATCGGCTGGCCGATCTCGGCGTCGCAGTCGGGGCGCCTCTACATGCGCATCGGCTTCCGCCCGACCGCGCTCATCGGCCTCGTCATCGCGACCGTCGGCGCGCTGTCCCTCTGGATCACCTCGTCGACCCCCAACGTCTGGTCGACGGCCGGGTCGTGCCTCGTCGTCGGCCTCGGCCTCGGCCTGGTGGCCACCCCCACGCTGATCGCGGCCCAGGCATCCGTGCCGTGGAACGAGCGCGCCGTCGTCACCGGCACCAACATGTTCATGCGCTCGGTGGGCAGCGCGGTCGGCGTCGCGATCTTCGGTGCCATCGCCAACGCCGTCATCGCGAGTCGGGGCGGGGACGCGTCGAAGACGGCCGTGCAGGCCGGCTCGGCGGCGGTCTTCCTCGCCGTGCTCGTCGCAGCGGCCATCAGCATCGCGGCCGGGCTGATCATGCCGCACACGCGGGCCGAGGACGTTGCCCACGGGGGCCCCTCGGACAGCACACCGCAGAGCACCACGGAGAGCACCACGGAGAGCGCCGAGCTGGACCTGGCCGAACCCTCGACACGCTGGACACGCTCGACACCCTCGACCACCGCCTGAACGCATCGGGTACGTGCCCCATGACAGCGTCACCGACCCCGAGGAGGAGTACGCCATGAGCGAGCACGACGACGGCACGAAGAAGGTCGCAGACCTGATCAAGGACATCCGGATCGCGATGCTGACGCACGTGGACTCCAACGGCGCACTCGTCAGCCACCCGATGGCGACGCAGGAGGTGGAGTTCGACGGTGACGTCCTCTTCGTCGCGGAGCGCGACAGCCACAAGGCCCGTGACATCGCCGCGCAGTCCCCGGCGAAGGTCAATGTGGCCTACAGCTCGCAGAGCTCGTGGGTGTCGCTGTCCGGCACCGCGACGATCGTCGACGACACGGCCAAGCTCGCCGAGCTGTGGAACTCCTTCACGGGCGCGTGGCTCGAGGGCGGCCCGGAGAACCCCAACAACATCCTCATCAAGGTGAGCGCCGACTCGGCCGAGTACTGGGACTCCCCCGGCGCCAAGGTCACGCAGATCGCCAACTTCATCAAGGCGAAGGTGACCGGCGAGCGCCTGGAGGGCGACAACGAGGTCGTCGACCTCTGAACGCCTGACACGCCCGTGTATGCCGCCGGGCACCTTCGCTCAGAAGGGGGCCCCGGGGGCATACCTGCTTTTGGGATGAACCGCTCAGGCGGCACCCTTGACGAGGCGCGCCACCGCCCGCTCGAGGGCGTCCCGGTCGCGGACCTGCAGCAGGTCGCCGACCTCGAGGCGGCCGCGGTCCGCCTTGCTCAAGCGGTTGAGACTGCGTGCGATGGTGCGGCCGACGGCGTACTCGTCGAGGACCCGAGGGTCCACGTACGACCGGCGCGCGACGGCCGGCGTGTTGCCGAGGTGCTCCGACACGATCTTCATGGCGTCCTTCTCGGCCCGCTTGAGCTCGCGTTCGGACGCGACGGGACCGATCCGCGCGAGGGAGACGGCGGCGGTCACGGTCGCCGCCCACGTGCGCAGGTCCTTGACGGTGTGCTCCTGACCGACGAGCTCCTTGAACGCGACGTTGAGGTCGCTCGACCGCAGCTCGTGCCATCCGCTGGTGTCGCGGTAGGCGAGCAGGCGCTCGCCCGGATAACCACTTCGCTTGAGGGACAGCACGATCCGCGCGAGCAGCTGATCGGTCATGACCGCCTCGCGCGTGACCCCGGACTTGGCGGGGAACTCGAACGTGACGTCCTCCCCACTGACGGTCACGTGTGAGCGCAGGAGCGTCGCCACCCCGTGGGAGCCGTGCTCGGCCTCGTACTCCTCACCGCCGCTGCGGAAGAGTCCGGCGTCGAGCATCCGCAGTCCGGCGGCCGTGACGCGCTTCCTCGTCAGCCCGCTGGTGCGCAGGTCGGCGGCGATCTGCTTGCGTGCCGCCGGCAGCTTGCGCGCGAGGACCATGACGCGGTCGTGCTTCGCCCGGCCGCGCTCCTCGTGCCAGGCGTCGTGGTAGAGGTACTGGCGCCGGCCGGCGTCGTCGGTGCCGACAGCCTGGATGTGCCCGTTCGGATGGGGGCTGATCCAGACGTCCTGCCACGCCGGCGGGATGACGAGAGCCGTGATCCGCTCCCGGGTCGCCGCGTCGACCGTGCGACCGTCGGCGTCGACGTAGCCGAAGCCGCGGCCTCGCCGCACACGACGGATCCCGGGCTTGTCGATGACGCTCCGCCGCAGTCTCACACCGAGGAGATACCCGGTTCGCCGCGGTGCGCGAACGCAGCGTCGGAGCGGAGCCGTCAGTCGGGTGGCGACTCCCGCACGCCGGCCGTCTCGGACGTGGCGTCCTGGGTCTCGCGGGTGTCGCTCGCGCGGTCCGGGCCGTCGGGCGTCGCCACCGGCACGATGTCGGGCACCTTGATCTCCACCTGGCCGGGTGGCGGCGGCGGGTCGGGCGTGACGGGCGGGAAGACCGAGCCGTCGCTCTGCAGATGTGATTCGTGAGGGGTCACGTTGCTTGTCCCTATCGCCCCGAGTAGGTGACTGTTGCTGTGTCTTCGAACATACCCGCGGCCCGCATCGGTGAACCTGTGAACCAGCGGCGGGCATATGCCGCAGATCGTGGCTACGCGCCTGCGGGCAGCCCGAAATCGCTTGACGCCCAGCAGGTCCACTCCCACTGTGGAGGTGCGAGGGGGTGGTGGTCGTGAAGGTCGCCGTCATCGGAGGAGGTCCCACGGGCCTCGTCACGGGAATGGGTCTCGCACGCCGCGGGCACGCTGTCGTGGCGGTCGACCGAGATCCCGGGCCGCCCCCGGGTGGGGCCCCGTGGGCCCGCCGGGGTGTCATGCAGTTCCACCACGCGCATGCCTTCCGGCCACAGGTCGGCGAGGTGCTCCGCGCCGAGGCCCCCGCGGCGTGGGACGCGTGGCTCGCCATGGGCGCTGAGCCGATCGAGATGCCGGTCGGCGACGGCCGGACGGTGCCGGCCGGCATGCGCTCGCGGCGCGAGACCTTCGAGCGGGCGGTGCGTTCCGCGGCGCTCGAGCAGCCCGGCCTCGAGGTGTGCACAGGTCACGTCGACGGGGTCACGACGAGCTGCGGCCGTGCCCAGGGCATCCGCGTCGACGGCGGGGACCTCGAGGCCGACCTCGTCGTCGACGCCTCCGGCCGGTCCGGCCGGGTCAACCGGCACCTTCGTGGCCCCGGGGTCGGCGGGGAGTGCGGGATCGCCTACGTCGACCGCACCTACCGCCTGCTGCCGGGCGCCCCGCTGCCGCCGATGGCGAATGCCATTGCCTGGCAGGGCAACTACGTCGGCTTCATGGTCCTGGTCTTTCTGCACGAGAAGGGCATCTTCTCCGCCCTCATCATCCGGTCGACAGCGGACCGGGACCTTGTCGGACTCAGGCACGTGAGGGCGTTCGAGGCCGCGAGCGCTGCGATCCCGGGACTCGCCGCCTGGACCGGGACCGAGGTCGCTGAGGCGCTCACCGACGTGCTGCCGGGCGGGCCGCTGCTCAACGTGTACCGCGGGCAGCGTGGCCCGGCGGGCCAGCTCGCACTGCCAGGGCTCGTCTTCGTCGGGGACGCCGTGTGCACGACGACACCGAACTTCGGCCGAGGGTTGACGACCTCGCTCACCCAGGTCAGCGAGCTGCTGCGCCTCGTCGACGAGCACGGACCCGACGTCGAGGCGGTGGGCGAGGAGCTCGACGCGTGGGACGAGGCGCGGATGCGGCCCTGGGTCGAGGACCACATCGCGATGGACCATGCGCAGGCGCGGCGCTGGGCCGGCGACGACGTCGACCTGGCTGGGCGGCTGCCGTCCGACGTCATCATGATGGCCGCCTCGCAGGACCCCTCGATCGGGGAGGCCGTCGGGCCGTACCTGTCGATGCAGGCCCTCCCCTCGGCCCTGCGGACCGTCGAGGAGCAGGCGCGAGCCGTCTACCGCACGGGCTGGCGCCCGCAGCCCGATCCGGGTCCGTCACGCGAGGAGCTGGCCGACATCGTGGCGACCGCCGTCCCTGCCTGACGTCGTTCGCACGGCCCACGGCCACCCGCGCCGCAGAAGGTCAGCCGCACACTGTGCACGGTGTGCGGCTGTCCAGAGGGTGTGCGAGGGCTCCCGGCGAGCCGGATCAGCGGCCGGTGCCGCCGTAGACGATCGCCTCGTCTGCGGAGTCGAGCCCGAAGGCCGTGTGCACGGCACGGACGGCGTCGTCGAGCTGCTCGGCCCGCGTCACCGCCGAGACGCGGATCTCGGAGGTCGAGATCATCTCGATGTTGATGCCGGCCTCGGCGAGGGCGCCGAAGAACTTCGCCGACACTCCCGGGTGGCTCTTCATGCCGGCTCCGACGAGCGCGATCTTGCCGATCTTGTCGTCGAGGCGCAGGTCGGCGTACTCCACCTCGTGCTTGATCGACTGGAGCACCTGCATGCCGCGGGCGCCGTCGGCCTGCGGGAGGGTGAAGGAGATGTCGGTCTTCGCCGTCTCGGCGGCCGACACGTTCTGCACGATCATGTCGATGTTGATGCCCGACTCCGCGATGGCGCCGAAGATCTTGGCGGCGATGCCCACCCGGTCGGGCACCCCGACGATGGTGATCTTGGCCTCGCTGCGGTCGTGGGCGATACCGGCGATGATCGGAGCTTCCACAGCGCCTTCTCCTTCGTAGGGGTTGTCCTTGATCCACGTGCCGGCCTTCTGCGACCACGACGAGCGCACGTGGATGGGGATGCCGTAGCGGCGGGCGTACTCGACGCAGCGCAGGTGCAGGATCTTGCTGCCGTTGGCGGCGAGATCGAGCATCTCCTCCATCGAGAGCACGTCGAGCTTGCGGGCGCTCGGCAGGACGCGCGGGTCGGCGGTGAAGACGCCGTCGACGTCGGTGTAGATCTCGCAGACGTCGGCCTGCAGGGCCGCGGCGAGCGCGACGGCCGTCGTGTCGGAACCGCCACGGCCGAGGGTCGTGATGTCCTTCGTCGTCTGGCTGACGCCCTGGAAGCCGGCGACGATGGCGATGTGGCCGGCGTCGAGGGCGCTCTGGATGCGGCCGGGTGTCACGTCGATGATGCGGGCGGCGCCGTGGGCGTCGTCGGTGATGACGCCGGCCTGGCTGCCGGTGAAGGACCGCGCCTCGGCACCGAGCTGCGCGATGGCCATCGCGACGAGCGCCATCGAGATGCGCTCGCCCGAGGTCAGCAACATGTCGAGCTCGCGGGCCGGCGGCGCGGGCGAGACCTGCTCGGCGAGGTCCATCAGCTCGTCCGTCGTGTCGCCCATCGCCGAGACGACGACGCACACGGAGTGCCCGGCCCGCTGCGTCTCGACGATGCGCCGGGCCACGCGCTTGATGGCCTCGGCGTCGGACACGGACGAACCGCCGTACTTCTGGACGACGATGCTCACACTGGCTCCGGATCTCCTCGATGGTCTGCGGTGCGTCCGAGTCTAGGGTCGGGCGCTCAGGGCCCATCGGGCCGTCACGATGGTGAGATGTGCGCCGATTCGTCCCGGGCGCCGCACGTTCTGCCGCGGACTACGGGTGCAGCGCGTCGAACTCCGCCTCGCCGACGGTCTCCTCGTCCGCGTCGAGGCGCAGGTGGGCGAGGATCGAGTGCAGCGCGCGGAGCGCCGTCAGACCCCGGTCGCCCCAGTGCGACAGGTAGCCGAACTGCCACCACCACAGGGCCTCGCGCTTGCGCCCGGTCGCGTAGTGCTTGAGCCCGTGGCTCAGCGACACTGCCACGTCGACGAGGTCGTTGGTGATCGAGCCGTCGGCACGCTCCGACGAGGTGATCGGGTCGATGACGTAGACGTAGTCGTCGATGCCGGCGAAGACGTTCGCGAGCCCCGTGCGCAGCGGGTCGGCGTCGTCGTCGGTCGCGTCCGGCTCGAACCGCTCCTCCGGCACGACGTCCTCGATCGCCCCGAGCCGCGCGCCGGCGAGGAGCACCTGGGAGAGCGCGAGCGTCACCAGCGGCAGCGCCGTGTCGGGCGAGCTGCCCGACGCCACCTCCGTGACGGACGTCAGGAAGGCGCTCGCCTCCACCGCGGTCAGGTCGGCCAGGCCCGACAGGTCGTCGACCTCGCTCGCGTGGCCCTCGGTCACCGGGTCATCAGTCATGGTCCCAGCATGCCGTATGCCGTGCGGCCCGGTCGCCCCGGTCGCCCCGGGAACGGGCGCACCCAGCCCAGGCGAACGGCATACGCCCCCCGCCCTGATCGAAAGAGCGATCCGGGGTGGGGGCGCGCGAGGGTGGTCAGGCGTCGACGCGGCGGCGGCCCTCGAAGGCTCGTCCGAGGGTCACCTCGTCGGCGTACTCGAGGTCGCCGCCGACGGGGAGGCCCGACGCCAGCCGCGTCACCGTGAGGCCGACGTCACGCAGCAGCCGGCTCAGGTAGGTGGCCGTCGCCTCGCCCTCGAGGTTGGGGTCGGTCGCGATGATGACCTCCTGCACCTCGCCGGACGCGAGGCGGGTCATGAGCTCGCGGACGCGCAGGTCGTCGGGGCCGATGCCGTCGATGGGGCTGATGGCGCCGCCGAGCACGTGGTACTTGCCACGGAACTCACGGGTGCGCTCGATCGCGACGACGTCCTTGGGCTCCTCGACGACGCAGATCGCGGTGTGGTCGCGGCGCGGGTCGGCGCAGATGCGGCACTTCTCGGCCTCGGCGACGTTGCCGCACTCCTCGCAGAAGCGGACCCGGGCCTTGACCTCGGTCAGCGCCGTGACGAGACGCGTGACGTCGTCGGAGTCGGCCTGGAGCAGGTGGAAGGCGATGCGCTGCGCGCTCTTGGGCCCGACTCCGGGGAGTCGTCCGAGCTCGTCGATCAGGTCCTGGACCGCGCCTTCGTACACACGGCAACCCTAAGCCTCGCGAAGCCGTCTCGCGGACCGCCCCACCGGTCTAGCGTGGGAGCCGACGTCGTCCCTGAGGAGGGCGCGTGCACGAGCGAGCCGTGGACCTGATGCAGATCGCGGCTGGGTGGCTCTTGCCCAACGCGGTCCTGCAGCACGCCGTGCCCACGCTCGAGACCCTGGCCTTCGACGTGCCCCCGCTCGAGGCCAAGCGCGACCGGCTCGTCACGGCGCTGCGTGGGATGGGCTACGAGGTCGCCTCACCAGAGGGCACGTTCTACCTCCGGCCGCGCTCGCCCGTCCCGGACGAGGAGGCGTTCGTCGCATCACTCGAGCGTCGCGGCGTCCTCGTCCTGCCGGGGACGCTCTTCGAGACGCCGGGATGGTTCCGGGTCTGCCTCACGTCGACCGCCGAGTCCATCGAGGCTGCGTTGCCCCACTTCCGCGCCGCCATCGAGGAGGCGCGGCACACGACCACGGCCTGAGTCAGTCGGGCAACGCCGCTGACCAGCGCTCCTCGATGCGCCCGTAGCGCCACACGGCGAGCGCCACGACCCAGGTGACGACGAAGAGCCCGACGATCCAGAAGCCGACGTCTGCGAGGTCGATCGAGCCGATCCAGGCGACCGGACCCGAGGTGATGTCGAGCTTGTCGCCGAGGAGACCGACGAGCTCGATGACCCCGATGACGAGCGCGACGGCGACCGAGAGGGACGTGACGGTGATGTTGTAGTAGATCTTGCGCACCGGCTTGCTGAAGGCCCAGCCGTAGGCGAAGTTCATGAACGACCCGTCGATGGAGTCGAGGAGCGACATCCCCGCGGCGAAGAGCACGGGGAGGATGAGCACGGCATACCAGGGCAGGTTGGCCGCGGCGGCGCCGCCGGCGATGACGAGCAGCCCGACCTCGGTGACCGTGTCGAAGCCGAGGCCGAAGAGCAGCCCCACGGGGTACATGTGCCAGGACTTGCGCACCGTCCGCGTCACCCGACCGAGAATCCGGTTGAGCAGGCCACGCTTGTCGAGCTGGCGCTCGAGCTCGGCCTCGTCGTAGTGGCCCGCGCGCATGCGCCGGAAGACCTTGAGGATCCCGACGAGCGCGGCGAGGTTGATGAGACCGATGAGGACGAGGAAGACGCCGGAGATCGCGGTTCCCCAGACGCCCGTCACCTGCTGGAGGGTCGAGCTGTCGTCCTCGATCGCACCGGCCAGCGCCCGGATGCCGAAGGCGACGAGCGCGACCATGACGAAGACGACCGACGAGTGGCCGAGGCTGAACCAGAAGCCGACGCTCATCGGGCGCTGGCCCTCGGCCATCAGCTTGCGCGTCGTGTTGTCGATGGCCGCGATGTGGTCGGCGTCGAACGCGTGCCGCATGCCGAGGGTGTAGGCCGTGACCCCCAGCCCGACCCCGAAGAGCTGACCTGCGACCTGGTACTGGTGCGGCGCCACGACGCCGACGAGCAGCCCCCAGCCGACGAGGTGCAGCACGAGGATGACGGTGGCCATCCCGAGCAGGCTGCGGCGCTCACTGCGGCCGAGCCGATGGGTCGCCGACGCTCGCGTGGCGGTGGCGAGGGACGACGCGGAGGCTTCGGTCACGGACCCACGCTAGATGCGACAGGGTCGCATCTGCAAAGGAATCGCTCACATCGGGGATTCGACGCCCGGCACCTCGTTGTACGTGTCGGCGCGCTCCTGGCCGCTCAGGTCAGCGATGGCGGCCATGACGCGGTCGGTCAGCAGACGACGCGCCTTGCCCGCGGGCATACCGGAGTACTCCTCGACGCCGATCGGGGCACCGAAGCGCACCGTGACCTTCGCAAGCTTGGGAAACCGGGCCCCGACCGGCTGGATCTGCTCGGTGCCGATGAGCCCGACGGGCACGATCGGCACCTGAGCGGTGAGGGCGAGCCAGGCCACGCCGGTGCGACCCCGGTAGAGCCGGCCGTCCCGTGACCGAGTGCCCTCGGGATAGATCCCGAATGYGTCGCCGGCCCGGAGCACCTCGAGCGCCGTGTCGAGGCTCTCCTGCGCCGCGGTGGCCGAGTGCCGGTTGACCGGCACCATCCCGACGGCGCTGAAGAAGCCCTTGCGCAGGAAGCCACCGACACCGGTGCCGGTCCAGTACTCCTCCTTGGCGAGGAAGCGGACCTGCCGCGGCGACGCGAGCGGGATGGCGAAGGAGTCGATGAACGAGCGGTGGTTGCTCGCGACGATGACGCCGCCCTCCCGCGGGATGTTCTCCTTGCCCTCGATCGTGGGCCGGTACAGCGCATGGGACAGCGGGTACAGGAGGTTGCGCCCGAGGCTGTAGAACATGGGCCACAGCCTAGGGCCGGGGGCGGAGCGTCCGTCGCGACCGTCCGTCGCAGCCGCCGGATGACCACCTCTGGTATGCCGGGTGCCCGGGCGGGCGCGCCGGCTCGGTCCGCGCCGGCTCGGTCCGCGTCAGCCGCGTCAGCCGCGTCAGGCGCGAGCGCGCACCGCCCACGCGATCGCCATGATGTAGAAGGGCGGGTCGGGCAACAGCTCCCGGCAGTGGTCGCGCAACCGCACCCGGGCCACCTCGTCGAGGCTCCGCACGTGCGCACCCGCCGGACCGACGCCGAACGTGTAGGGCACCCACCAGTCCTCGAAGGTCGGGTGTCGCACGGTGACGGTCAGGGCGGTCCCCTCGATCTGGTTCAGGCCGGCCTGGTCGCAGAGGTGGACCAGCTCGCCCTCCCTGGTCCCGGGCCTGCCGGACTCGTCGTCGACGCCGGGGTCGAGGTCGCGCGCCGCCCGCCAGAAGGGGGCCAGCGGTGCGCCGCCACCGGCGAGGTCCCACACACACGCCGACACCGTGCCGCCGGGGCGCGTGACCCGGGACATCTCCCGCAACCCGAGCACCGGGTCCGTCATGAAGCTGACCACGAGCTGCGCGAGCGCGTGGTCGAAGAGGTCGTCGGGGTAGGGCAGCTGCTCGGCCGCCGCGGTCTGCACGTCGAGGGTGGGGAACGCCTGCCGTAGGGCGGCGAGCAATCGCGGGGACGGGTCGACCGCCGAGACGCCGTCGACGCCCAGCCGCTCGATGAGCACCCGGGTCAGGGCTCCCGTGCCACAACCCACGTCCAACGCCCGACCGGGTCTGGCGACACCTGACCAGTCGGCGAAGCGTTCGGCGAGCGGCACCGAATAACGCCCCATGAACCGGTTGTACGCGTCCGCCGCAACCTCGAAGGTCACGCCTCGACGCTACTCCCGGACGCGCAGGTCCCTCCGGGTTATGACGATTGCCAGACCTGGGGGACGGGTCAGTTGTCGCGCTCCTGGACGACGCGGCCGCCGAGGACCTTCTCGATGACCGATCGACCGACGTCGCCGGACTGCTCGATGTCCTCGTCGTCGTCGCTCACGGCGGAGTCGTCGGTGACTGGCTGTCGAGACTGGTCGTCGTCGGTGGAGCGTGCCCCGGCCCGTGACCGGGCCTGGGCGAACGACTGGCGCACGGCGCTCGCGCCCCGCACCGCGGAGTCTGTCGGCGCCTCTCCCCCGGAGGCGCCACCCGCCGAGGCGGCTCCCGGGGGCGGCGACGCAGCGGACGGCGAAGCGGTGGACGGCGAGACGGTGGGCGGCGACGCGGAAGCAGGCCCGGTGGCCCAGTCCGGGGCCGGCCCCGTCGTGGACCCCCAGCCGGCATTGTCCTGTAGCGACCGGCCCGAGACAGGGCTCAGTCCGGCGTCGGCGAGCGCCGCGCCTCCGGACGGGGACGCTCCACCGGGGCCGCCGGTCCCGGTCGGAGCGTTGCCTCCCGGGCCGGCGGACTCATGCCCCGCGCCGGCGTCACCCCATGACGAACGTCCCGCACCACCGTCACCGGCCCGAGCGCCTCCCTGCCCGCTGTCGGCCGGACCGGCTGGGGCGCCCTTGCTCGGCGGGTCGGGGAGCCCCGCGGCAACGGCTCCCAGCGGTGGCGCGACCGGAGTCTGCTGCGACACGGCGGCCATGTGGATCCCGTCGACGACAGCGTCGACCCCCAGCTCGTCGATGAGCGCCTGGCGCACGATGTCGGCGTGGTTGCCCGCTCGGAAGGTCTGCGTGAGCCCGGCCGTCGCGATGCCGAGCGTCAGGGTCCTGCCGTCAAAGGCCGTGACCTGGGCGTTCTGCGAGACGAAGGTCCACGTGATGCGGCGCATCGTGAAGATGCGGCCGAGGACGTTGGGCCACGCCCGCCGGATCGCGTCGGTGTCCATGCCACCGACCGCCCCCTGCGTGGCCTCGCCCGACGGCGCTGCGGCAGAGGGCGATTCAGGCGCCGGGACCGAGGCGCCGGATGCGCCGGACGAACCAGCGGAGGTGCCCGCTCCGGACCGGACCTGCTCGGACGCACCCGCGAGGTGCTGGCCACCACCGGTCGGCTCGACGACGGACGACGGGCCACCGACCGACTCGCCCGGAGTCATCACGGGTGGCGCACCGACCTCGGCGCGCGCCGCGTCGACGCGCCCCGCATCGCCGGGGCCCGGACCCGACGCCGGACCGGACGACCCGCCTGCGGTCTCGATGCCCGAGCTGCGACCGCCACCACCCATGCCACCGGCGGCGTGCGAGGCACCCGGACCGCCTCCGCTCGACGGGGGCGTGTAGTCCGAGACCGTGCGCGGCGGAGCAGCGACTGCCGCCGCCCCCGCCGTCGAGGGCGACCCGCCAGGAGCGGCTGGCGCGTCCCCTCGGGCAGCGGTCGGGACTCCCCCGACGTCGAGGCGACGCTCGAGACGGTCGAGGCGGGCGGCATACCCCTGCTCGCCGGAGGCGGCCGGGAGGAGGATGCGCGCGCAGATCAGCTCGAGCTGCAGCCGCGGCGCCGTGGCCCCGGTCATCTCGGTGAGGCCGGTGTTGACGATGTCAGCCGCCCGCGAGAGCGCACCCGGGCCGAAGCCCGCCTGCTGCACGCGCATGCGCTCGAGCTGGTCCTCGGGGACGCCGCGCAGCACCTGCCCGGCGCCCTCGGGGATCGCCGCCACGATGATGAGGTCGCGCAACCGCTCGAGGAGGTCCTCGACGAAACGGCGCGGGTCGTGGCCCGACTCGATGACCTTGTCGACCTGGCGGAAGGTGGCTGCGCCGTCGCCGGCCGCCAGCGCGTCGACGGTGCTGTCGAGCAGCTCGCCGTCCGTGAAGCCGAGCAGCGACACGGCGCCGTCGTAGGTCAGGCCCTCAGGACCCGAGCCGGCGATGAGCTGGTCGAGCACCGACAGGGAGTCACGCACCGAGCCGCCGCCGGCGCGCGTGACGAAACTGAGCACGCCGGGCTGGGTCGCGACGTGCTCGGCCTCGAGGAGCCGCTCCATGTAGCTCGTGAGCTTGGCCGGCGGCACGAGCCGGAACGGGTAGTGGTGCGTCCGGGAGCGGATGGTGCCGATGACCTTCTCGGGCTCGGTCGTGGCGAAGACGAACTTCACGTGCTCCGGCGGCTCCTCGACGATCTTGAGCAGCGCGTTGAAGCCCTGCGGCGTCACCATGTGCGCCTCGTCGATGATGTAGATCTTGAAGCGGCTCTGCGCCGGGCCGTAGCTCGCCCGCTCGCGCAGGTCACGCGCGTCGTCGACGCCACCGTGGCTCGCGGCGTCGATCTCGATGACGTCGACGGACCCCGACCCCCCACGCGCGAGGGCCACGCACGAGTCGCACGTGCCGCACGGGATCGGCGTCGGTCCCTGCTCGCAGTTGAGGCAGCGCGCCAGGATGCGCGCGCTCGTCGTCTTGCCGCAGCCGCGCGGACCGCTGAAGAGGTAGGCGTGGTTGACCCGGCCCGTGCGCAGCGCCTGCATGAGCGGCTCCGTCACGTGCTCCTGGCCGATGACGTCGGCGAAGCTCTCGGGCCGATAGCGGCGGTACAGGGCGGTGGCCATGCCCGAAACCCTAACCGCCACGACCGACGCCGGGAACGCCGACCGAAGGGCCGCCACACCGGGGGGCGAAAGGGTGAACAGCAGCTGACGGTGTGACGTTCCGAGGGCGGCCGTCGGCAGGTGTGCCTAGGGTCGATGCACCGGCCCGTCGAGCGAACCACGCAACGGCCGGACGGAGGAGGACGCCATGCCCGACCCGACCCAGCAGGATCAGTGGGACACCGACGCACTCGTCGCACGCTACGACGAGGTGAGATCCCAGACCGAGGCGCTCACCGCCCCGCTCTCACCCGAGGACCAGACCGTTCAGTCCATGCCGGACGTGTCGCCGACGAAGTGGCACCGCGCGCACGTGACGTGGTTCTTCGAGACGTTCGTGCTCGCCGACAACGAGCCGTCCTTCAGGCCCTACCAGGACCAGTACTGGTTCCTCTTCAACAGCTACTACGAGGGCGTCGGGCCGCGCTACGCCCGCGCCGAGCGTGGTTTCATCACCCGGCCCGGCGCCCACGACGTCGGCCTCTACCGCGCCGACGTCGATGCCCGCGTGCGCGACCTCGTGAGCACCCTCGATGGTGGCTCGCTCCAGAAGCTGAGCCCGACCATCGAGCTCGGTTTCCACCACGAGCAGCAGCACCAGGAGCTGCTGCTCATGGACATCAAGCACGTGCTGTCCGTCAACCCCCTCCAGCCGTCGTATGCCGGCACGCCCCTCACGTCGTCCGACCCGGACCCGCTGGGCTGGGTCGACGTCGAGGGCGGCCTCGTCGAGGTCGGTCACCGGGGCGGCGGGTTCAGCTTCGACAACGAGCTGCCGCTGCACCAGCAGTGGCTCGAGCCCTACCGCCTCGCCGACCGGCTCGTGACGAACGGCGAGTGGCTGGCGTTCATGGCCGACCGCGGCTACGAGCGGCACGAGCTGTGGCTCTCCGACGGCTGGGCCAGGGTGCGCGGGGAGGGCTGGCGGGCGCCGTTCTACTGGCGCGAGGTGGACGGCGTGTGGTTCGAGCACACGCTGAGCGGCACCCGCCCGGTAGATCCGGGACTGCCGGTGAGCCACGTCAGCCACTACGAGGCCGACGCCTACGCCACCTGGGCCGGCAAGCGACTGCCCACCGAGGGCGAGTGGGAGCACGCCGTCGTGGCGGACGGGCAGGGCGAGGCGTCGACCGCCGGCGGCAACCTCGCCGACACCCAGACGTTCCACCCACGGCCGGCCGGGCCGCCGACCGGGCACCTGCGCCAGGTCTACGGCGACTGCTGGGAGTGGACGAGCTCGGCCTACCTCGCCTACCCCGGATACCACCCGCCCGCGGGCGCCATCGGCGAGTACAACGGCAAGTTCATGTCGGGTCAGATGGTCCTGCGCGGCGGCTGCGCCCTGACGCCCCCGGGCCACGCGCGACTGTCCTATCGCAACTTCTTCCCGCCCGGCTCGCGCTGGGCCCTGTCCGGGGTCCGCCTCGCCGACGGGGGTGTCCGCTCGTGACCGCTCCTGAGCCGGTCGTGACCGTTGCCCTCGACCCCGACTGGGCCTCCGGGGCCCTCGTCGACGACGTCCGGCGCGGCCTCGGCTCGCAGCCGCGCTCGCTGTCGCCGAAGTGGCTCTACGACGACGTCGGCTCCGAGCTCTTCGACCAGATCACCCGGCTGCCGGAGTACTACCCGACCGAGCGCGAGCGGGCGATCCTGCGCGACCACGCCGTCGGCATCGTGACCGCGTGCGACGCCACGACCTTCGTCGAGCTCGGCAGCGGCACGAGCGACAAGACCCGCACCCTGCTCGATGCGTTCGCAGCCGTCGGCAGGCTCGAGCGCTTCGTGCCGGTCGACGTCTCCGAGCAGACGCTGCGCGACGCGGCCGTCATGCTGGCCGAGTGCTACCCCGCGCTGCAGGTCGAGGCGCTCGTCGGCGACTTCACCCTCCACCTCGGCCATCTTCCACGCGAAGGTCGTCGCCTGGTCGCCTTCCTCGGCGGGACCATCGGCAACTTCTACGTCGAGGAGCGGGCGGCCTTCCTCGGGGCACTCCACGACAGTCTCGAGCCGGGTGACTGGTTCCTGCTCGGCACCGACCTCGTCAAGAGCACCGACCGGCTCATCTCCGCCTACGACGACACCCGGGGGGTGACCGCCGCCTTCGTCACCAACTGCCTCCACGTGCTCAACCGTGAGCTCGGGGCCGACTTCGACATCGACGCCTTCTCCTACGTGCCCTTCTGGGACCCGCGTCAGGAGCGGATGGACCTGCGGCTGCGGGCCGACATGCCGCAGCGCGTCACCATCCCCGGCGCCGACCTGACGTTCGAGCTGGCGCACGGTGAGGAGATCCGCGTCGAGATCTCGACGAAGTTCCGCCCCGAGAGCCTGTGTGACGAGCTGGCCGCGGCCGGCTTCACCGTCGAGCGCAGGTGGACCGACCCCGACGACGACTTCGCCCTCACCCTCTCCCGGCGCGCCGGCTGACCCTCCCGACCATCCGATCGAAAGAGCAGTCCGTCCGGACGGACTGCTCTTTCGATCGGAGAGGGGGCTGTGGTCGAGAGGGAGCCCGCGGCTTGGCATACTGGGCGCTCGAGTACGACACGACGTAGGAGACAGCCGCATGACCCCTCGCACCCTCTATCGCCGGATCGCCCTCGCGGAGGTGGTGACGTGGGCGCTGCTCCTGCTCGGAATGGTCCTCAAGTACGTCACGCGCACGACCGAAGTCGGCGTCAAGGTCTTCGGGCTCGCGCACGGCGTCGTCTTCATCGCCTTCTGCCTCGTCACGGTCCTGCTTTGGGTCAACCAGCGCTGGACGGCCCGTGAGGGCCTGCTGGGGCTGCTCAGCGCCGTGCCGCCGTTCCTCACCGTCTGGTGGGAGCGTCGACTCGAGCGGCGCGGGCGCCTCGAGGGCGGCTGGCGTCTGGGGCGCGACGGGGAGACGCCGACCAACCCCGCCGAGCGGATCGTTGCGACCCTCCTCGCGCGTCCCATGGTCGCCGTCGCCGTGGGCGCCGTCGCGGTCCTCGCCCTGACCGGCGTCGCCCTCCTCCTGGGACCGCCCGTCAATCCGCAGGGCTGACTGCTCTCGGCCGATCAGCGCGTTCGGAGCCAAGCGGCATACGGTGGCTTCCGACAGCGCGACAGGGCCAGCGAAGGGATGGGTGCAGATGGGTGCGGTCGCAGTGCTGACCGGTGAGGTCCGCGCGGAGGGCGTCGGCAAGACGATCGACGAGACGACCCTGCTGCTCCCGACCGATGTCAGTGCCGACCCGGGCGAGTGCATCGTCCTCCGCGGCCCCAACGGTTCGGGCAAGACGACGCTGCTGCGGATCATCGGCGGCCTGCTCGTGCCGAGCACCGGCACCGCGACCATCGGCGGCCGCGGGGCCGACGAGCGCGACCGAGCCGTGCGTGCTGCCGTCGCGGCCCTGCTCGGCGCCCCGACGACCTATCGCGACCTCACGCTCGTCGACCACCTCGTCCTCATCGACTCGACGTGGGGCGGCGAGCCGGCCACGTCGGACGACCGCAGCCTCGCCCTGCTCGACCGCCTCGGCATCGCGCACCTGGACGACCGCTTCCCCCACGAGCTCTCGTCGGGACAGGAGCAGCTCTTCCGCCTCGCCCTGACCTTCTCGCGGCCGGCGAGCGTCGTGCTGCTCGACGAGCCGGAGCAGCGCCTCGACACCGGCAAGCGCCAGGTGGTGGCGGACCTGATCAGCGAGCGCACCGAGTCCGGCTGCACCGTCGTCATGGCCTGCCACGACCCGGAGCTGACGACCAGGCTCGCGACCCGCGTCGTCGACGTCGTGCCGGCGCGCTGACCGGGGACGCGGCATGAGCAAGCGCAAGAAGCCGGCACCCACCGCACCCGCACCAGCACCCGAGGCACCGCCGCGCCACACGGCATTCGACCCGGCGGCGCAGGTCCCGGCCGCGACCGAGGTCGACTACGACGACCACGACCTGCTCGGCCAGGCCGACTGGGTCATCGGTGGCGACGCCGCGCGCAAAGCCCGGCAGCAGGGGTTGTACGCCGGCTACGTCCTCTTCCTCGGCGCCCTCGTCTACGGCCTGCCGATCGTCCAGGCGGTCTTCCGCACGTCCGACGCGAGCTCGCTCGGGGAGCAGCTGCGCTCCCCGGTGGCCATCGCCCTCCTCGTCGCCTCGGTGGCGGCCCTCCTCGGCGCCGTCGTGTTCGCCGGGCGCTTCCGCGGGCCGGTGGTCCCACCCATGCCGTGGATCGACCTCGTGCTGCCCGTCCCGCTCGACCGGGCCCTGGCGCTGCGCCGGTGGTGGCGCTACGCCGCGGTCGGCGGCCTCTTCGTCGGCGCGCTCAGCGGGCTGACCGTCGGGGCCGGTCTGGCCTTCGCCCATGTCGCCGGCGTCGGCACGATTCTCGTGACGACGGTGATCGGCACCGCGCTCGGGATCCTCGCGACCCGCCTCTGGCTGTGGTCGCAGGTCCGCTCGTGGCCCGGACCCGACCGCGGCCTCAGCCTGTTGTGGCGAGTGCCCGACGCCCTCCGGGAGCTGCACGCCGAGTCGCTGCGCGCCCACTCGGCCAACACCTCGACGATGGCGGGGTCGGCCCTCACCGGCAACCTCCGCACGGCGCGGCTCGCCCTGACCCGACCCGTCCGGCACGGCCGCTCCGCGCGACTGCGCCCGGGCCGTCCGTTCGGTGTGCTGGTGCGGCGCGACGTCCTCGGCCTGCGGCGCACCCCGGGAGCCTTCCTCTCGGGCCTGGGCCTGACCGTGCTCGGCGGCGCGATCGTCACGTGGGCGTTCACGCAGCCGGCCGCCCCGAGCATCGCGGCGACGATCGGGCTGCTGCCCCTCTACCTCGGCTTCGGCGCCTGGGCCGAGGGCCTGCGCCTGCAGGCCGACAACGTCGGCACGCCCTCGCTCCTCGGCACCGGCGAGGTCGCCGAGGCCATCGCCCACGTGACGGTGCCGACCGCGCTCACGGTCGTCGTCCTCGGCGGCTGGGTCGGCGTCGCGGCGGCGTTCGGGTCGCTGCCGGTCAGCGCACCACTGTCGCTGTGGCTCGTCCTTGTGCTCGTCGTCGCGGGCAACGTGCTGGCAGCCTTCCGCGGCTCCCCGACCTTCGTGCTCCGTCCCCAGATGGTGGCGGTCTGGTATGCCGTGCCGGCGCTGACCGTCGTCCTGCTCGGCTCGATCGTCGCGGTGCTCACCAAGGCCGGCAACTACACGTGGCTCTCGGTCGTGAGCTGGTTCGTCTACGCCGTCCTCGCCTGGGCGGTCTCGAAGGTCCGTCGCCTCACCTACCTCCACCGGGCCTGACCGACAACCCGGTCGCCCTCGGTCTCGGCCAGTCGTTAGGTTCGGCCCATGAGCGAGCTGCGCACGCGCGACGTCGTCGACGCCGACCTCCCCGCCGTCCTGGGCATCCGCAACCGGTCCTTCGGGCCGCTCGGCACCGGTGGTGACGTCTGGTGGCAACGGGTCTCTGCCGAGACGCTCGGCGGCCGGATGATCGCCGTGGTCGACGACTCCGGCACCGTCGTCGGTGCGGGTCGCATCCGGCCCTTCGAGCAGGCCTGGGGCGGACGGCACCTGCGGATGGGTGGCGTCGCCGGTGTTTACGTCGAACCGAGCGCCCGCGGCCGCGGCGTCGCGACGACCCTGACCCGCGCCCTGATCGCCCGGATGGGCGAGCTCGGCGACGTCGTGTCCTGCCTCTTCCCGACGACGGCCACCCTGTACCGCCGCTCCGGCTACGAGATCGGCGGCGTACAGACGCGGACGACGT
Source organism: Terrabacter sp. P5_B1 (assembly GCF_056400505.1). Lineage (NCBI taxonomy): Bacteria > Bacillati > Actinomycetota > Actinomycetes > Micrococcales > Intrasporangiaceae > Terrabacter > Terrabacter sp. P5_B1. The sequence continues at coordinate 620 of NZ_JBFULD010000016.1, read as the reverse complement.
ATGCCGCCCACCTCCTTCGCGACCTCGGCACCTCCGGCGCCGGGCAGGGCGGGTCGGGCGGACTCCGGCCGGCGACCCGCGCCGACGCGCAGTGGATGCACGAGCTGGCCCGTGCGGCGAGTGCTCGGCACGGGGCCAGCGGACCGATGGTGCCGTCGGTCGAGGCGCTCGAGGGGACGCTCGAGCGGGACGAGCTCATCGCGTACGCCGTCGACGGCGGTTTCGTCCTCTACGACCTGTCCGAGCAGGCTGTCACCGTCGAGCACCTCGTCGCCACGACGCCGGCGGCCGCGAGGACCCTGTGGGGTGTCGTCGGGTCGGGATCGTCGGCCGCGCCGACGGTGCACTCCTACCTCGACCCACGGGACCCGGTCACGCTCGTGCTCGGCGGCCTGCCGGCCACGGAGGTGCAACAGGTCCCGTGGATGGGACGGGTCGTGGACCTCGCGGCCGCGTTCGGCGACCGGGGCTTCGGCCCTCACGGCTCGGTCGAGGTGGACCTTCTCGTCGAGGACGCCGACGCCCCGGCGAACTCCGGCCGGTGGACGCTGGCGGTGTCAGCTGGCCGCGGCACGGCCACCCGCGCCGACGGGCCCGACGGGCCCGACGGGCCCGACGGT
>NZ_JBFULD010000015.1:0-25904 GCF_056400505.1 Terrabacter sp. P5_B1 | reverse complement strand
GGCCTGGACCGCCGGGCAGGTGCGGGTCGACCGGGGCGGGATCGTTCGGGTCGACCGGAGGCATCGGCTCGACGGGTCCGGGGCCGGGCTCCGGCGACGGGACCGGCCCTGGCGTCGGGACCGGCTGCGGTGTGGCCGGCGGCTGCGGGGTGCCCGGCGGCGTGGGAGGCACGGGCGGCTCCGGAGCAGCCGGCGGGATCGTGCCGTCGGCATCGGCGTCGGACGGCAGGCCGAGCGTCTCCTTCAGCTTGTCGCTGCCCTGGTCGATCTTGTCGGAGTACTTGCCCCCGGTGCGCTCGTTGATGAGCTCCTCGGCCTTGTCGAGTCCCTGCTGAGCCTGCTCGGGATGGCCCTTGACGAAGTCCTTGGCCTTCTGGATCCAGTCGCTCACTGCGTGTGCCTCCACGGTCCGACCTGCTCAGGACCACCGTCCCATGATGGGGGCGGCGACCCTGACGAGACGACGACGCCGTCACAGGCCCGACGCTACGCCTCTGGCACACTTCTCATGTGCTTGCCACCCTCCAGGCCGCGACGACCGCCCCGCCCGTCTTCTCCGCGACGAACCTCGTCATCCTCGTCATCCTGGGCGCGATCTTCTACCCGCTGCAGAAGAAGCTCCGCGAGTCGGTGTCCCGCCGCCGCCGCGAGCGCTGGGCCGAGGAGGACCGCCTCGCCGAGCTCGAGCGCGAGGAGCGCGACCGGCCGCCGTCGACGGATGAGCCCGGCTGATCAGTCGGACTGGTGCAGCTGGCGCGCCGCCTCGGCGATCGAGCCGGACAGCGACGGGTAGACCGTGATGGTGCTCGACACCTGGTCGACGCTGAGCCGGTTCTGCACGGCGAGCGCGACGGGGTAGATCAACTCGGACGCCTTGGGAGCCACGACGACGCCGCCGAGCACCGCGCCGTAGCCCTTGCGGCAGAACAGCTTGACGAAGCCCTCGGAGATGCCCTGCATCTTGGCGCGCGGGTTGCGGCCGAGCGGCAGCGTCACGGACTCCACGTCGGGTGACGCGTCGGCGGCGTTCTGGCTGATGCCGACGGTCGCGATCTCGGGCTCGGTGAAGACGTTGGCGGCGACCCCCCGCACGTTGAGGGGTGACACGGCGTCGCCGAGGGCGTGCCACATCGCGATGCGTCCCTGCATGGCCGCCACGGACGCCAGAGGCAGCACGCCCGTGCAGTCGCCGGCGGCATACACCCCGGGGGCGCTCGTGCGGGAGACCCGGTCGACCTGGATGTGCCCGGAGGGGCTGAGCTCGACACCGGCCTCCTCGAGGCCAAGTCCCGCCGTGTTGGGCACCGACCCGACGGCGAGCAGGGCGTGTGAGCCCTCGACGGTGCGCCCGTCGACGAGGGTGACGACGACGCCGTCGGCGGTGCGCTCGACCGAGGCGGCTCGCGACTTGTTGAGCACCTCCATGCCGCGCTTGCGGAAGACGTCCTCGATGACCGTGGCGGCGTCCGCGTCCTCACCCGGCAGCACCCGGTCGCGGGACGACACGAGGACGACCTGCGAGCCGAGGCCGAGGTAGGCCTGGGCGAGCTCGGCGCCGGTGACGCCGGACCCGATGACGACGACGCGCTCGGGCAGCTCGTCGAGGGAGTAGATCTGCTGCCAGGTCAGGATCCGCTCGCCGTCTGGGCGCATCGTGTCCATGACCCGCGGTGCGGCGCCGGTGGCGAGGAGGACGACGTGGGCGGGCAGCTCGCGCGTCGTGCCGTCCGCGAGCTCGGTGACGACACGCTCGCGTCCCGCGATCCGGGCCGTGCCGCGCAGCACCGTGACGCCGACCTGCTCGAGGCTGCCCTGGATGTCGGCGCTCTGCGCGGCGGCGAGCTCGAGGATCCGGCCGTTGACGGTGTGCGGCTGGGCGACCGCGTCGGAGACCTCGTCGCCGTCGTCGTCCTGCAGCCGCACGCCGAGGTGGGACGCCGTCCGGAAGTCGGACATGTAGTCGGCGGTGGCGATGAGGGCCTTGCTCGGCACGCAGTCGGTGAGCACGGCTGCCCCGCCGAGGCCGTCCTTCTCGACGACGGTGACCTGGGCTCCGAGCTGGGCGGCGACGAGGGCCGCCTCGTAGCCTCCGGGGCCGCCGCCGATGATGACAACCGACGTCTCGCGCGTGATCACGGGGTCCATCCAACCATCCCCGGGGGCGGCGCCGACCGGGCCCCGGGGGCCGCCCGGGATTCGTGCCCGGGGGCGGACGACCTCGCTAGAGTCCTGAGCGTGACCCGTTCCCACCGTGATCTCAGTGACCCCGACACCGACCCCTTCGACGTCGCCGCCGACGCCGCCGCCGTCATCGCGGAGCGCACCGGCGTCGCCCACCACGACGTCGCGCTCGTGCTCGGCTCGGGGTGGGGCCAGACGGCCGACCTCATCGGCGAGACCCTCGCGACCGTCGAGAACGCCGACGTCCCGGGCTTCCACGCGGCCGCGGTCGCGGGCCACTCGGGCAGCATGCGCTCGGTCGCCATCGGTGACACCGGGCGGCGCGCCCTCGTCTTCGGCACCCGCACCCACTTCTACGAGGGCCGCGGCGTACGCGCCGTCGTCCACGGGGTCCGCACGGCCAAGGCCGCGGGGTGCTCCACCATCGTGCTCACCAACGGCTGCGGCGGCCTCAACCCGGCGTGGAGCCCCGGCACCCCGGTCCTCATCCGCGACCACATCAACCTCACGGCGCACTCCCCCATCGAGGGCGCCAACTTCGTCGACCTCACCGACCTCTACACGCCGCGCCTGCGCGACCTCGCGCGAGAGGTGGACGGAGACCTCGACGAGGGCGTCTACGTCCAGTTCCGCGGGCCGCACTACGAGACGCCGGCCGAAGTGCAGATGGCGAAGGTCATCGGCGGCGACCTCGTCGGCATGTCGACGACGCTCGAGGCCATCGCAGCCCGCCAGAGCGGTCTCGACGTCCTCGGCATCTCGCTCGTGACCAACCTCGCGGCCGGGATCTCCGACCAGCCGCTCAGCCACGCCGAGGTGCTCGAGGCGGGTCAGGCCGCGGCCGAACGCTGCGGGCGCCTGCTCGCCGACGTCGTGGGTCGCCTCTGATGACCACTCCCGACACCGCCGAGACGTTGTATGCCGCCGCGCGGGCCTGGCGCGACGACGACCCCGACCCGACGACGCGAGCCGAGCTCGACGGCGTCCTCGCCCGGGCCTCGGACGGCGACGAGGTGGCGGCCGCCGACCTCGCCGACCGCATGTCGGGCCTGCTCGAGTTCGGCACGGCCGGGCTGCGGGGGGCGCTCGGCGCCGGCCCCAACCGGATGAACCGCAGCGTCGTCATCCGAGCGGCAGCCGGCCTCACGGCATACCTCAAGGACGAGGGCCGGGTCGAGGAGTCGCCCACGGTCGTCATCGGCTTCGACGCGCGCTACAACTCCGACGTCTTCGCCCGCGACACCGCGGCCGTCGTCGTGGCCGCCGGGGGTCGGGCGCTGCTGCTCCCCCAACCGCTGCCGACGCCCGTCCTCGCCTTCGCCATCCGCCACCTCGGCGCCGACGCCGGCGTCATGGTCACCGCGAGCCACAACCCGCCGCAGGACAACGGCTACAAGGTCTACCTCGGGGACGGCAGCCAGATCGTGCCGCCGGCGGACAGCCAGATCGCCGCCCACATCGCGCGGGTGGAGCGGGTGGCCGACGTGCCGCGCGCATCGGACGGCTGGAAGACGCTGGGCGACGACCTCGTCGAGCACTACGTCGACGCCGTCGTCAGCGTCGTCGACCCCGCGTCGCCCCGCGACCTGCGCACGGTCCACACCAGCCTGCACGGGGTCGGTCACACAACGGTGCACACCGCCTTCGTCCAGGCCGGATTCCCGGCTCCGGTCGTCGTGGACGAGCAGGCGGTGCCCGACCCGGACTTCCCGACCGTCGCCTTCCCCAACCCCGAGGAGAAGGGCGCCATCGACCTCGCGCTCGCCCGCGCCCGTGCGGTGGGGTGCGACCTCGTCATCGCCAACGACCCCGACGCCGACCGGTGCGCGGCAGCGGTCCTGGACCCGGCCCTCGGGGACTGGCGGATGCTGCGGGGCGACGAGGTCGGCGCGCTGCTCGGGGCCCACATCGTGCGACGGGGCGTCTCGCGACGCGACGTCTTCGCCAACTCGATCGTGTCCTCGCGCCTGCTCGCCTCGATCGCCAAGGCGGCCGGACTACGCCACGAGGAGACCCTGACCGGCTTCAAGTGGATCTCGCGGGTCGACCGCCTGCGCTACGGCTACGAGGAGGCCCTCGGCTACTGCGTCGCACCGCAGATCGTCCGCGACAAGGACGGCGTCAGCGCCGCCCTGCTGCTCGCCGAGCTCGCGGCCACGCTCAAGGCCGACGGGCGCACCCTCACCGACCTGCTCGACGAGCTCTACGTCGAGCACGGTGTGCACGCCACCGACTCCTTCTCCGTGCGCGTGTCGGACCTCGCCCAGACGGAGACGCTCATGGCGCGCCTGCGGGCCGAGCCGCCGACGACCGTGGCCGGCGTCGAGGTCACCCGCACCGACGACCTCAGCCGCGGCGACGGCGGACTGCCGCCCACCGAGGGACTGCGCTACCACCTCGCCGACCGCTCCCGGGTCATCGTCCGTCCGAGCGGCACCGAGCCCAAGGTCAAGGTCTACCTCGAGGTCATCGAGCCCGTCGCGACGGCAGCCACGCTCGCGGAGTCACGCGCGGTGGCCGAGACCCGTCTCGCCCGCGTCCGCGCCGACTTCGAAGCCCTGACGTCCCTCTGAGGGGGGCCCACCCGCGTACGCCCCTGACGTCGGGGTGCGCGGGTGGCGAGGTCAGACGACGAAGGTCCCGATGACGAAGAAGGCGGTGGCGGCCAGCAGCAGGCCGACGGCCACCGGGTCCCACGTCTGGTGGGCGATGCGAGGGGTGCGGCCGTCCTTGCGCCGACGATCGGCACCGATGCGCTCCTCGACCTCGGCGGCGACCGCCTGCGCCTCGACCTTCGAGGTCGCCGGTGTCTCCGTGGTCCCCTTGCCGCGGACCTTGTTGGCCCCGAGCGTCAGCAGGCCGCGACCGTGCCTCGGGCGACCGGGATCGGCCGGAACCCCCCACGCGGTGTAGCGCCGGCCGTCGACGACGAGCTCGAGCGCCCAGCGCGAGCGGACCTCGGTGATGGCCGGCCACGTCACGTCGACGACGCGCAGCGGGTTGACGATGCGGATCCCCTCGGCGTGGATGACGGCGCAGGGCCGGACGACGAAGAGCCAGATCAGCACGAGGGCGAGCACGACGGTCGAGATGAGGGTCCAGCTGCGCGGCGCGGTGAGCAGGGCCGGGACGAGCAGGGCGAGTCCGGCGAGACCGCCGAGCACGCCGACGACGACCGCGGACCCGGGACGCAGCGTCCGCGCGTCGCGCAGCTCCGGCTGACGGACGGGGGGCTCGGCGGGCGGCTGGGGCACTTCGGGACTCACGGTGAGACTCTCTCACGCGTCACGGCCCGTCTCACCAGGCGGATAGACTCCGGTGGTGACAGTTAGCACCACGACGCGCACCGCGCAGGACCTCACCGCCCAGGCGCGGGACGTCCTCGGGGTGTCACGCCTGACCAACCATGCCCTGACCTCGTGGCTGCACGGCCTGCCCGGTGTCGACCAGGTCGGCTGCGAGGCGCGGGCCGCCGCGCTCGGCACCCGCTCGGTCAAGACGACGAGCAAGGCCTGGGCCATCGACACCGCCATCGGGATGATCGACCTGACCACGCTCGAGGGCTCCGACACCGTCGGCAAGGTGCGCTCGCTGTGCGCCAAGGCCCGCGTGCCCGACCCGCTCGACCCGACGACGCCCCGGCCCGCCGCGGTCTGCGTCTACGGCGACATGGTCGCCACCGCGAAGGCGGCCCTCGGCGACAGCGGCATCCACGTGGCAGCGGTCGCGACGGCCTTCCCGTCGGGCCGCGCGAGCATGGCCGTCAAGCTCGCCGACACCCGCGACGCCGTCGAGGCCGGCGCCGACGAGATCGACATGGTCATCGACCGGGGCGCGTTCCTCTCGGGCGACCACCTCACGGTCTTCAACCAGATCGCCGAGGTCAAGGCCGCCTGCGGCGCCGCCCACCTCAAGGTCATCATGGAGACCGGCGAGCTCGTCACCTACGACAACGTCCGCCGCGCGTCCTACCTCTCGATGCTCGCGGGCGCCGACTTCATCAAGACGTCCACCGGCAAGATCCAGCCGGCGGCCACGCTGCCCGTCACCCTGATCATGCTCGAGGCCGTGCGCGACTGGCGCGACCTCACGGGCAGCCAGGTCGGGGTCAAGCCGGCCGGCGGCATCAAGACCACCAAGGACGCCATCAAGTACCTCGTCATGGTCAACGAGATCGCCGGCGACGACTGGCTCTCGCCCGAGTGGTTCCGCTTCGGGGCCTCGAGCCTGCTCAACGACCTCCTCCTGCAGCGCCAGAAGCTCACCACGGGTGCCTACTCCGGCGCCGACTACGTGACGATCGACTGACCACCGCGCCTCACACGACCGCGCCCACGAAAGACACCCTGATGCCGAAGTTCGAGTACGCCCCCGCGCCGGAGTCGCGCGCCATCGTCACGATCGAGAAGTCCTACGGCCTCTTCATCGACGGCGCGTTCACGCGCCCCGAGGCGACCTTCCCGACGATCAACCCCGCGGACGAGACGGTCCTCGCCGAGGTGAGCCAGGCCGGCCCCGAGGACGTCGACAAGGCCGTCACCGCCGCCCGGCGCGCCTACGACGGCGTCTGGGGCCGGATGAGCGGCGCTGAGCGGAGCAAGTACCTCTTCCGCATCGCCCGCATCCTGCAGGAGCGCGCCCGCGAGTTCGCCGTGCTCGAGTCGCTCGACAACGGCAAGCCGATCAAGGAGACCCGCGACTTCGACGTCCCCACGGCCGCCGCGCACTTCTTCTACCACGCGGGCTGGGCCGACAAGCTGGAGTATGCCGGCCTCTCCACTCCCGGGAGCGCCCCCGCCCGCGCGCACGGCGTCGTCGGGCAGATCATCCCGTGGAACTTCCCGCTGCTCATGCTCGCGTGGAAGGTCGCACCGGCCCTGGCCACCGGCAACACCGTCGTGCTCAAGCCGGCCGAGACCACACCGCTGAGCGCCCTGCTCTTCGCCGAGGTCTGCCAGCAGGCCGAGCTGCCCGCCGGTGTCGTCAACATCGTCACCGGCGACGGCCGCACGGGCCAGGCGCTCGTCGAGCACCCGGACGTCGACAAGATCGCCTTCACGGGCTCGACCGAGGTGGGCAAGACCATCGCCCGGTCGATCGCCGGCACGGCCAAGAAGGCCACCCTCGAGCTCGGCGGCAAGGCCGCGAACATCATCTTCGACGACGCCCCCATCGAGCAGGCCGTCGAGGGCATCGTCGGCGGCATCTTCTTCAACCAGGGCCAGGTCTGCTGCGCCGGGTCGCGCCTGCTCGTGCAGGAGAACGTCCACGACCAGGTCATCGCCAAGCTGAAGCGACGGCTCGAGACGCTGCGCGTCGGCGACCCGCTCGACAAGAACAGCGACCTCGGCGCGATCAACTCGCGCGAGCAGCTCGACCGCATCACGGCCCTCGTCGACGCGGGCGTCGCCGAGGGCGCCGAGCGCTGGAGCCCGGCCTGCACGCTGCCGACCAAGGGCTTCTGGTACCCCCCGACGCTGCTCACCGGCGTCTCGCAGACCCACCGGGTCGCGACGGAGGAGATCTTCGGGCCGGTCCTGACCGTGCTCACCTTCCGCACGCCGCAGGAGGCGGTCGCCAAGGCGAACAACACGGCATACGGCCTCTCGGCGGGGGTCTGGACCGAGAAGGGCTCGCGCATCCTCTGGATGGCCGACCAGCTCAAGGCCGGCGTCGTCTGGGCCAACACCTTCAACCGCTTCGACCCCAGCTCGCCCTTCGGCGGCTACAAGGAGTCCGGGTACGGCCGCGAGGGCGGTCGGCACGGGCTGGAGGCCTACGTGACCACTGCACCTGCGACCCTGACGGGAGCCACCCGATGAGCCGCCTCGACGTGCGCAAGACCTACAAGCTCTACATCGGCGGGAAGTTCCCCCGCAGCGAGTCCGGCCGCTCCTACGAGGTCGTCTCGGCCTCCGGGCAGTTCCTCGCCAACGCCTCGATGGGCTCGCGCAAGGACGTGCGCGACGCGGTCGTCGCCGCGCGTGGCGCCTACTCGGGCTGGGCGGGAGCGACGGCGTTCAACCGCGGCCAGGTGCTCTACCGCGTGGCCGAGGTGCTCGAGGGGCGCCGGGCCCAGTTCGTCGACGAGATCAGCGCCGGCGAGGGCCTCACGGCCCGCGCGGCCTCCGCCGTCGTCGACGCCGCGGTCGACCGCGTCGTCTGGTACGCCGGGTGGACCGACAAGATCGCCCAGGTGCTCGGCAACCTCAACCCGGTCGCCGGGCCCTACTTCAACGTCTCGGCGCCCGAGCCGACCGGAGTCGTCGGCGTGCTTGCGCCGCAGGCCTCCTCACTGCTCGGTCTCGTCTCGGTCGTGGCCCCCGTCATCGCCACGGGCAACACCGCGGTCGTCGTCACGTCGGCCGACCGCCCGCTGCCGGCCATCACCTTCGGCGAGGTGCTCGCGACGTCCGACGTCCCGGGTGGCGTCGTCAACCTCATCACGGCGCGCACCGCCGAGGTTGCCTCGTGGCTCGCCTCGCACCGCGACGTCAACGCGATCGACCTGACCGGTGTCGCCGGCGCCGAGGGGGTCGACTGGGCTGCCCTCGAGGCGGACGCGGCAGGCAACCTCAAGCGCGTCCTGCGCCCGACCGTGCAGGACGGCGAGGCGGTCGAGCCCGACTGGACCGCCGACCCGGGTCTGTCCCGCATCCGCGCCTTCGTCGAGACGAAGACCGTCTGGCACCCCAAGGGTCTCTGAACCGGTGGGCGGGGACGAGGCGTCGGCCGACCACCGGCCCGGCGTTCACGGGCGGCGCCGCGCCATCCTCCTGACCGGTCCCAGCGGGGCCGGCAAGAGCCGCCTTTCCGCTCGGCTCAGTGCCGCGCACGGGTGGCCCGTCGTCCGCCTGGACGACTTCTACCGCGAGGACCACGACCCGAGGCTGCCGCGCTCTCCCCTGGGCATCCCCGACTGGGACCACCCCGACTCCTGGGACACGGAGTCCGCGGTCGACGCCCTCCGCCGGCTCGTCGACGACGGCCGCGTCGAGGTCCCCGTCTACGACATCGGCGCGTCCGCGGTGACGGGCCGGCACGTGCTCGAGGCGCGCCCCAGCGACTACGTCCTCGCCGAGGGGCTCTTCGCCGGCCGGCTCGTGGAACCGCTCGGTCGTGAGGGGCTGCTCGCCGACGCCCTGTGCGTGCGGCAGAACCGCACCCTGACGGCGCTGCGCCGCTTCGTGCGCGACCTGTCCGAGCGACGCAAACCGCCGCACATCCTGGTGCGCCGCGGACTCGCCCTGTGGCGCGACGAGCTCCACGTCGTCGCCGAGGCCGAGGCGGACGGGGCACGGTGCATCCACCCGCGCCAGGCCGAGGCCGAGCTCGGGGCCCTGCTGCGGGCGGGCAGCACGCCGTGAAGCTCGTCGGTTTGCTCGGTGGCATGAGCTGGGAGTCGAGTGCGGAGTACTACCGCCTCGCCAACGAGCTCGTGCGTGACCGTATGGGCGGGCTGGCCTCCGCCCGGTTGCTGCTCCACTCCGTCGACTTCGCCGAGATCGAGCGCCTGCAGGCCGAGGACCGGTGGGACGAGGCCGGCGTGCTGCTCGCCAGTGCCGCGGCCGGGCTCGAGGCCGGCGGGGCCGAGCTGCTCGTCCTCTGCACCAACACGATGCACCGGGTGGCTCCCGCCATCGAGGCTGCGGTCACGATCCCGCTGCTGCACATCGGCGACGTGACTGCAGCCGCGGTGCGGGCGGCGGCAGTCGGTCGCGTGGGCCTGCTCGCGACGGCATACACGATGGAACAGCCGTTCCTACGTGACCGTCTCGCCGGCCACGGGCTCACGGTCATCGTCCCCGAGGCCGACGACCGCGCTCTGGTCCACCGGGTCATCTACGACGAGCTGTGCCTCGGCATCGTCACCGAGGAGTCCCGGCAGGCCTACCGCCAGGTGATCGGACGACTGGTGGCCGCCGGCGCGGAGGGGATCATCCTCGGCTGCACGGAGATCGAGCTCCTCGTCGACCAGACGGACTCGGCGGTGCCCGTCTTCCCGACGACCCGCCTGCACGTCGAGGCCGCGATCGCAGCGGCGCTCGGGTGACGGGCGGGTGCGTCAGTAGCCGAGGGCGGCATACCCCGGCTTGATGACGCCGTCGATGAGCTCGAGACGCTCGTCGAAGGGGATGAAGGCCGACTTCATCGCGTTGATCGTCACCCAGCGCAGGTCCTCGAGGGTCCAGTCGGCCTCGTCGCGCAGGAGCGTGGCCTCCCTCGTCATCGACGTGCCGCTCATGAGGCGGTTGTCGGTGTTGAGGGTGACGCGGAACCGCAGGCGGCCCAGCAGGGTGATCGGGTGCAGCGCGATGGACGGGGCCGCCGAGGTCTGCAGGTTGCTGCTCGGGCACATCTCCAGGGGGATGCGCTTGTCCCGGACGTAGGCCGCCAGTCGACCCAGTCGAACCCGGCTGAGCTCCAGCGACGTCAGCGCTGCAGGGTCGTCCTGGTTGCCCTCGACCCACTCGGCGAAGGGCGAGCCGTCGATGGTGATGTCATCGACGATCCGCACGCCGTGCCCCAGCCGGTCCGCGCCGCACCACTGGATGGCTTCCCAGATCGACGGAAGGCCGAAGGCCTCGCCCGCGTGGATGGTGAAGTGGAAGTTCTCGCGACGAAGGTACTCGAACCCGTCGAGGTGACGGGTGGGCGGGTAGCCCGCCTCGGCCCCGGCGATGTCGAAGCCCGAGACCCCCTCGTCGCGGTAGCGGATCGCGAGCTCGGCGATCTCGGTGGACTTGGCGGCGTGCCGCATGGCCGTCAGCAGGGACGTCACCCGGATGGGGTGGCCGGCGGCTGCGGCCTTGGCCTCGCCGTCGCGCAGGCCGGCGTTGACCGCCTCGACGACGCCCTCGAGCGTCAGGCCACGCGTCAGGTGCTGCTCTGGGGCGTAGCGGCTCTCGGCGTAGACGACGCCATCGGCGGCGAGGTCCTGCGCGCATTCGCTCGCCACGCGGTAGAGGCCGTCGCGGGTCTGCATGACGGCCAGGGTGTGGTCGAACGTCTCGAGGTAGCGCGGGAGGGAGCCGGAGTCGGCGCTCTCCCGGAACCACGTGCCGAGTGCTTCGGCCTCGGACGCGGGAAGGGCGTCGTAGCCGGAGTCGGCAGCCAGCTCGATGATGGTCTGCGGACGCAGGCCGCCGTCGAGGTGGTCGTGCAGCAGCACCTTGGGTGCCTGGCGAAGGTCGTCCAGGCTCATGGGCTGGCTCACGCTTCCGTTCCGGCGGTGTCCTCGTCGGCCTCATCGTCCTCGTCGCGGTGCACGGTGTGCGGGCTGAAGGCCGGGAGGCAGACCGCGACGTACTCCGCGCCCTCGGGGCCGCACGAGTAGCGGATGCGCTCTCCCCCGCGGGTGATGACCGACTGTCCGGCGGTCACCTCGAGCGCGCCACCGTCGTGGTCGACGACCACCGTTCCGGCGAGCACGAGCGTGACCTCGTCGAACTCGGGCGTCTGGAAGGGCTCGGACCAGCCGGCGGGTGCAACCATGCGGGCGACCGACACCGAGGCCTGCAGGCCGGCGTCGGGGGTGTTGACGGCGCCGACGTGCTCGTCGATGACCTTGCCGCCAGGAACGGGGATACGGGTCGGAGAGGGGATGAGTTCAGGCACGATCCCAACCCTAGACCCAGACAGAGGCCGAGGGAAAAGGGTCTGGAAAGGCGACAACCCCGCCGGTTACCCGGCGGGGTTGTCTGAAAGTGTGTCCGGCTGCGTCCTACTCTCCCACACCGTCACCAGTGCAGTACCATCGGCGCTGAAGGGCTTAGCTTCCGGGTTCGGAATGGAGCCGGGCGTTTCCCCTTCGCTATGACAGCCGAAACTCTATGGAGATATCAATTCAGTGGGCGCGAACCACGRCACGGTCGTAGCGTGTGGTGGTTCGCGGTTCCCGTTTGTATCTCGGGAACCGCACAGTGGACGCGTAGCATCTTTGTAAGTCAAGTTATCGGCTTATTAGTACCGGTCAGCTCCACACATTGCTGTGCTTCCACATCCGGCCTATCAACCCAGTAGTCTAGCTGGGAGCCTCTCGCCCTCGCGGGCCTGGAAACCTCATCTTGAAACGTGCTTCCCGCTTAGATGCTTTCAGCGGTTATCACTTCCGAACGTAGCTAATCAGCGGTGCTCTTGGCAGAACAACTGACACACCAGAGGTTCGTCCATCCCGGTCCTCTCGTACTAGGGACAGCCTTTCTCAAGTTTCCTACGCGCACAGCGGATAGGGACCGAACTGTCTCACGACGTTCTAAACCCAGCTCGCGTACCGCTTTAATGGGCGAACAGCCCAACCCTTGGGACCTACTCCAGCCCCAGGATGCGACGAGCCGACATCGAGGTGCCAAACCATGCCGTCGATATGGACTCTTGGGCAAGATCAGCCTGTTATCCCCGGGGTACCTTTTATCCGTTGAGCGACGGCGCTTCCACAAGCCACCGCCGGATCACTAGTCCCGACTTTCGTCCCTGCTCGACATGTCTGTCTCACAGTCAAGCTCCCTTGTGCACTTACACTCGAAACCTGATTACCAACCAGGCTGAGGGAACCTTTGGGCGCCTCCGTTACCTTTTAGGAGGCAACCGCCCCAGTTAAACTACCCACCAGGCACTGTCCCTGATCCGGATCACGGACCGAGGTTAGATATCCAGAACGACCAGAGTGGTATTTCAACGTTGACTCCACCATCACTGACGTGACAGCTTCACAGTCTCCCACCTATCCTACACAAGCCGTACCGAACACCAATACCAAGCTGTAGTAAAGGTCCCGGGGTCTTTCCGTCCTGCTGCGCGTAACGAGCATCTTTACTCGTAGTGCAATTTCGCCGAGTTCGTGGTTGAGACAGTGGAGAAGTCGTTACGCCATTCGTGCAGGTCGGAACTTACCCGACAAGGAATTTCGCTACCTTAGGATGGTTATAGTTACCACCGCCGTTTACTGGCGCTTAAGTTCTCAGCTTCGCCGTGAGGCTAACCGGTCCCCTTAACGTTCCAGCACCGGGCAGGCGTCAGTCCGTATACATCGTCTTGCGACTTGGCACGGACCTGTGTTTTTAGTAAACAGTCGCTTCTCCCTGGTCTCTGCGGCCGATCACGCTCAGACAGCAAGTGTCGTCACGATCAGGGCCCCCCTTCTCCCGAAGTTACGGGGGTATTTTGCCGAATTCCTTAACCACGATTCACTCGATCGCCTTGGTATTCTCTACCTAACCACCTGAGTCGGTTTGGGGTACGGGCGGCTCGAACCTCGCTAGAAGTTTTTCTCGGCAGCATAGGATCACCCTCTTCCCGCATTCGCGGTCACTATCAGGTCTCAGGCTTGCAATCGAATGCAGCGATCCGGATTTGCCTGGATCGCGCCCTACACCCTTGGACGTGGACAACCATCGCCACGCGGAGGCTACCTTCCTGCGTCACTCCATCGCTTGACTACTACGAGATCGGGTCGTGCGCTCCACACGCCCGTTGGACCCGAAGGTCCGGTGGGCGTGCTTCAGGCACTTAGCATCACACGGTTCGTCATGGGCGGTTCTTCGCCGGTTCCGGAATATCAACCGGATGTCCATCGACTACGCCTGTCGGCCTCGCCTTAGGTCCCGACTTACCCAGGGCAGATTAGCTTGACCCTGGAACCCTTGGTTATTCGGCGGACGGGTTTCTCGCCCGTCATTCGCTACTCATGCCTGCATTCTCACTCGTGTGGCCTCCACGGCTGGTTCACACCGCCGCTTCCCTGGCCACACGACGCTCCCCTACCCATCAACACGCCTGGACACCGAACCCGCAGGTGTCGGTGCCGAGCAAATATGTCAATGCCACAGCTTCGGTGGTGTGCTTGAGCCCCGCTACATTGTCGGCGCGGAATCACTTGACCAGTGAGCTATTACGCACTCTTTAAAGGGTGGCTGCTTCTAAGCCAACCTCCTGGTTGTCACAGCAACTCCACATCCTTTCCCACTTAGCACACGCTTAGGGACCTTAGCTGGTGATCTGGGCTGTTTCCCTCTCGACTACGGAGCTTATCCCCCGCAGTCTCACTGCCACGCTCTCACTTACCGGCATTCGGAGTTTGGCTAACGTCAGTAACCTGGTGAGGCCCATTAGCTATCCAGTAGCTCTACCTCCGGCAAGAAACACGTGACGCTGCACCTAAATGCATTTCGGGGAGAACCAGCTATCACGGAGTTTGATTGGCCTTTCACCCCTACCCACAGCTCATCCCCTCAGTTTTCAACCTAAGTGGGTTCGGTCCTCCACGCAGTCTTACCTGCGCTTCAACCTGGCCATGGGTAGATCACTCCGCTTCGGGTCTAGACCCAGCGACTCAAACGCCCTATTCGGACTCGCTTTCGCTACGGCTTCCCCACACGGGTTAACCTCGCCACTGAGCACTAACTCGCAGGCTCATTCTTCAAAAGGCACGCTGTCACCCCACACGCCCAACGGCGGGAGGCTCCAACGGATTGTAGGCACACGGTTTCAGGATCTATTTCACTCCCCTCCCGGGGTACTTTTCACCTTTCCCTCACGGTACTTGTCCGCTATCGGTCACCAGGGAATATTTAGGCTTAGCAGGTGGTCCTGCCAGATTCACACGGGATTTCTCGGGCCCCGTGCTACTTGGGAAATCCACCGGGAGTCCACACCATTTCGTCTACGGGGGTCGCACCCTCTATGCCGAGCCTTTCAATGCTCTTCGACTATGACGCAGATTTCTTACTCCCTGCTGGCCTGTCAGAGCCAACTGGCGGGTCCCACGACCCCGGACGTGCAACGCCTGACAGCTATCACACACGCCCGGTTTAGCCTCATCCGCTTTCGCTCGCCACTACTCACGGAATCACATGTTGTTTTCTCTTCCTGTGGGTACTGAGATGTTTCACTTCCCCACGTTCCCTCCACACACCCTATATATTCAGGTGCGGGTGACTGGACTTGCCTCCAGCCGGGTTTCCCCATTCGGAAATCCTCGGATCACAGTCTGGTTATCGACTACCCGAGGCTTATCGCAGATTCCTACGTCCTTCTTCGGTTCCTGGTGCCAAGGCATCCACCGTGTGCCCTTAAAAACTTGAACACTACAAAGATGCTCGCGTCCACTGTGAAGTTCTCAAAATACAACCGGCACCCCACACCCCACACGAGAACCTCGCATGATCGGTAGGGCCCACGACCAGAAGAAACCAGCCGGCACACCACCAGACCCACTCCCTCAGGAGCAGGCCCGGCACTGCGTCGTCCGATCCTTCAGGACCCAACAACGTGTCAGGCACCATCCCCGGAACCACCACCTCGTTCCACTGCGATCCCCCCACGAAAGGAGGACCAGCTTGTACTTGAGGGTCGGTGACCAGGTCGGCGCCAACTAATCGATGTTCCACCCTTGAGCACCCGCTGCCCCACACTCGGGGACAGACCGGGCTCTGCCACCACCAGCGGAGCCGGCGGTGGAGATGCTCCTTAGAAAGGAGGTGATCCAGCCGCACCTTCCGGTACGGCTACCTTGTTACGACTTAGTCCCAATCGCCAGTCCCACCTTCGACGGCTCCCCCCACAAGGGTTGGGCCACCGGCTTCGGGTGTTACCGACTTTCGTGACTTGACGGGCGGTGTGTACAAGGCCCGGGAACGTATTCACCGCAGCGTTGCTGATCTGCGATTACTAGCGACTCCGACTTCATGGGGTCGAGTTGCAGACCCCAATCCGAACTGAGACCGGTTTTTTGGGATTCGCTCCACCTCGCGGTTTCGCAGCCCTTTGTACCGGCCATTGTAGCATGCGTGAAGCCCAAGACATAAGGGGCATGATGATTTGACGTCATCCCCACCTTCCTCCGAGTTGACCCCGGCAGTCTCCTATGAGTCCCCACCATGACGTGCTGGCAACATAGAACGAGGGTTGCGCTCGTTGCGGGACTTAACCCAACATCTCACGACACGAGCTGACGACAACCATGCACCACCTGTACACCAGTCCGAAGACGCACCCATCTCTGAGTGATTCCGGTGTATGTCAAGCCTTGGTAAGGTTCTTCGCGTTGCATCGAATTAATCCGCATGCTCCGCCGCTTGTGCGGGCCCCCGTCAATTCCTTTGAGTTTTAGCCTTGCGGCCGTACTCCCCAGGCGGGGAACTTAATGCGTTAGCTGCGGCACGGATCTCGTGGAATGAGACCCACACCTAGTTCCCAACGTTTACGGCATGGACTACCAGGGTATCTAATCCTGTTCGCTCCCCATGCTTTCGCTTCTCAGTGTCAGTAATGGCCCAGAGACCTGCCTTCGCCATCGGTGTTCCTCCTGATATCTGCGCATTCCACCGCTACACCAGGAATTCCAGTCTCCCCTACCACACTCTAGTCTGCCCGTACCCACTGCAAGTCCGAGGTTGAGCCTCGGATTTTCACAGCAGACGCGACAAACCACCTACAAGCTCTTTACGCCCAATAATTCCGGACAACGCTCGCACCCTACGTATTACCGCGGCTGCTGGCACGTAGTTAGCCGGTGCTTCTTCTGCAGGTACCGTCACTTGCGCTTCTTCCCTGCTGAAAGAGGTTTACAACCCGAAGGCCGTCATCCCTCACGCGGCGTCGCTGCATCAGGCTTTCGCCCATTGTGCAATATTCCCCACTGCTGCCTCCCGTAGGAGTCTGGGCCGTGTCTCAGTCCCAGTGTGGCCGGTCGCCCTCTCAGGCCGGCTACCCGTCGTCGCCTTGGTGAGCCACTACCTCACCAACAAGCTGATAGGCCGCGAGTCCATCCCAGACCGAAAAACTTTCCACACCATACGGATGCCCGTTGGTGTCATATCCGGTATTAGCTCCGGTTTCCCGGGGTTATCCCAGAGTCTGGGGCAGGTTACTCACGTGTTACTCACCCGTTCGCCACTGATCAGACCAAGCAAGCTTGATCGTCACCGTTCGACTTGCATGTGTTAAGCACGCCGCCAGCGTTCGTCCTGAGCCAGGATCAAACTCTCCGTTGATGTTCAAACACCCACACACGCCCCAAAAAGGCGCCGCGAGCAAAMTTTGAACCCATGAAGGGCTCGAAAACCCGACTGAAGTCGAACAACCAGCTCAAAAAGAGTTGATCATTCAGTTTCAACCAAAGGATAATTCGCCCAAAACCAGACCCATCACCAGAACGGCAACCGGCCCAGCCCCGAGACGAGGTAATTGGCATCGATTTTTGACACGCTGTTGAGTTCTCAAGAATCGGACACACACCATCAACCAACTCAGTGAGCCAGCCTCCGGGGCAACCCTTCAAACTTACCCGCCACACCTCAACCAGTCAAACCCGCGAACCGCCCCACAGGGACGACCGGATCCAACCCGCCTGGTCTCAGCGGTCCTGCTCACCGAAGCCTACCGGATCAACCGGAGCACCTCAGCCACCCCAACGAGCTGCTCGACCAGGTCGAGCGCCACACCGGGGCGATTCAGAACCCTACCGGACGAACCGGACTGCTCTGAACCATGATGGCCAACCCCGGGACCGGCCAACTTCGCTCACGATCACTCGCTCGCGGTGGCGTCCGTTCCTCCCTGTCGGGCTGACGAAGAGAACACTAACCCGCCCCTCCGGAGAAACACAAATCCGCCCCTCCCCGGCCCAGCGCCCGGCCCCGATTGGGCCTCTGACCTGCGGAAACCGCACAGATCGCGGCCTTTGCGCACCCGGGGACCGACGCGTCAGGACACGCGGTCGATGACGATCGGGGGCAGGTCCGGACGCGAACCCTCCGGGGCGATCGTGAAGCCGCCCTCGAGAGCCTCGAGAGCGCGGGCGAAGCGCTCGGGTTCGTCGGTGTGCAGGGTCATCAGCGGCTCTCCCCCGCGCACGGTCGCACCCGGCTTGTGGTGCAGTTCCACGCCGGCGCCGGCCTGGACCGGGTCCTCCTTGCGGGCGCGACCGGCCCCGAGGCGCCACGCGGCCACGCCCACCGCGAGAGCGTCCAGCTGGACGAGCACTCCGTCGGCGGGGGCAAGCACGTGGTGCGTCTCCTTAGCCGTCGGCAGCTCTGCGTCGGGGTCTCCCCCCTGGGCGCGGATCATCCGCCGCCAGACGTCCATGGCCCGACCGTCCGCGATGACGTCCGCCGGGTCGATGTCGGAGCGCCCCGCTCCGGCGACCATCTCGCGCGCGAGCGCCAGGGTGAGCTCGACGACGTCGCCGGGTCCCCCGCCGGCCAGGACCTCGACCGACTCGCGCACCTCGAGGGCGTTCCCCGCGGTGAGCCCGAGGGGGGTTTCCATGTTGGTCAGCAACGCGACCGTGTGCACGCCGGCGTCCGTGCCGAGACGGACCATCGTCTCGGCGAGCTCGCGCGCCTGGTCCAGCTGCTTCATGAACGCCCCGGACCCGACCTTGACGTCGAGGACGAGCGAGCGGGTGCCCTCGGCGATCTTCTTGCTCATGATCGAGGTGGCGATGAGCGGCACGCACGACACGGTCCCCGTGACGTCACGCAACGCATACAGCTTCTTGTCGGCGGGGGCCAGACCCGTGCCGGCCGCGCAGATGACGGCCCCGACGTCCTCGAGCTGGTGCAGCATCTGCTCGTTCGTCAGGTCGGCGCGCCACCCCGGGATCGACTCGAGCTTGTCGAGCGTGCCGCCGGTGTGCCCCAGCCCGCGGCCCGAGAGCTGGGGCACCGCCACGCCGCACGCGGCGACGATCGGTGCCAGGGGCAGGGTGATCTTGTCGCCCACTCCCCCGGTCGAGTGCTTGTCGCTCGTGGGGCGTGACAGGCCCGAGAAGTCGAGCCGCTCCCCCGAGCGGATCATCGCGTCGGCCCACCGGGCGATCTCGCGCGCGTTCATCCCGTTGAGGTAGATCGCCATCGCCAGAGCGGACATCTGCTCCTCGGCGACGGCGCCCCGGGTGTAGGCGTCGATGACCCAGTCGATCTGCGCGTCCGAGAGCTCCTCCCGGTCACGCTTGGCGGATATGACGTCGACGGCATCGAAGGCTTCGCTCACGGGAATCTCCTCACTCGGCCACGCGGGTCTGTCGGGGGACACGGGGGCGCCGGCCGTTCACAGCCGTGAGCCCCCGTGTGTCAGATCGTCGACGCCGAAGGCCTGCGGCAGCACCGACGACATGGGCAGCACCCCTTCGGGCGTCATGAGCAGGCACTCCGGGCCGCCGTTCTCCCACAGGAGCTGACGGCACCGACCGCAAGGCATCAGCGCCTTGCCGTCGGAGCCGACGCAGAAGACGGCCGTCAGCCGCCCTCCGCCGGTCGCGTGGAGCTCGGACACCATGCCGCACTCCGCGCAGAGAGCTACGCCGTAGGCGGCGTTCTCGACGTTGCAGCCGCCCACCACGCGGCCGTCGTCGACGAGCCCGGCCACGCCGACCCGGAACCGGGAGTACGGCGCGTAGGCCCGCTCCATGAGCTCGACGGCCCGCACGCGCAAGGCCTCCCAGTCGACGGGTGCCGGATCGGTCACGACGCCTCACCCTTGCGATACACGGCACCGTCGGCGGCCGGCATACGCAGTCGTTGTGAGGCGAAGGCGAGGACGAGCAGCGTCGCGACGTAGGGCGTCATGCCGGTGAACTCGTTGGGGACGCTGGGAGACGCCAGGAACCAGGCCATGGCCGCGACACCCATCACCACCATGGGCACGCCGGTGAAGGACTTGCCCCGACGACGCCGCACGAGCTGCCAGATCCCCCACGCGGCCAGGCCGATGGCGATCGGCAGGAGGTAGGCGTGGACCACGTCGCCACCGCCGCGCAGCTGCACCGCGTCGGTGTAGCCGAAGAGGGCCGCGCCGCCCGCGAGCCCGCCCGGGCGCCAGTTGCCGAAGATCATCGCGGCGAGGCCGATGAAGCCCCGACCACCGGTCTGGCCCTCGCGGTAGAGGTTGCTGGCGACGAGGACGAGGAAGCCCCCCGCCAGCCCCGCGAGACCGCCCGAGATGAGGACGGCCAGGAACTTGTAGCGGTAGACGTTGACACCGAGCGTCTCGGCCGCCACCGGCGACTCACCGCACGAGCGCAGCCGCAGGCCGAAGGCCGTGCGCCACAGCACCCACCACGTCACCACGAGCAGCAGCACCGCGATGACCGTCAGGACGTTGAGGTTGGTCGTGACCGCACGCAGCACGGCCGCGAGGTCGGACACGAGCCACCAGTGCTTCTGCTCGAGGGTCTGCAGCGGGTCGGAGACCCCGGGCACGGACAGGAACGGCAGCTGCTCCAGGGGCGGCGACTGCGTGGGGCCACCTCCCGGCAGGCCGGTGAACGTGCGGACCGCGAGGTAGGCGCCGGCGCCGAGGCCGAGGAGGTTGATCGCCACACCGGAGACGATGTGGTCGACACCGAAGACCACGGTGGCAAGGGCATGGACGGCGCCACCGACGACGCCCGTGAGGATCGCCCCGAGGATGCCGGCCCACGGGCCGTAGTGGTAGCCGAAGAACGCGCCACCCCACGTGCCCAGGATCATCATGCCCTCGAGGCCGATGTTGACGACGCCGGCCCGCTCGCTCCAGAGGCCACCGAGACCGGCGAGGCCGATGGGCACGGCCAGACCGATGGCAGCCATGAGGGCACCCGAGGAGTCGATGTCGTTGGCGCCGGTGAGGACGCGGACCGTCGAGAGGACGACGAGGCCGCCCACGACGATCGCGGCCCAGAACCACCGGGGTCGACCCCCGCGACTTGCTGCCGGCGGCGTGGCCGGGGCGGTCTCGGTCATGACGGAGGCGCTCATGCCACCGCTCCTTCCGTCGGTGCGCCGGCTTGCCGGGCGAGCTCGCTGGCGACACGCCGCTGCTCCAGGCGGACGTTCGCGCGGCGGACGACCTCGTAGGCGATGACGACGGACAGCACGATGACTCCCTGGATGACCAGCACGAGCCGGTCACTGACTCCAGCGGTGATCTGCAGGCCGTTGCCCTGGGCGTCGAGGTAGGCGAACAGCAGCGCGGCGAAGGCGATGCCGATGGGGTTGTTGCGACCGAGCAGGGCAATGGCGATGCCGGCGAAGCCGAGACCGGCCTGGACGGTGTCGCCGTAGACGTAGTCCTGCCCGAAGAGCAGCGGCATGCCGACGAGCCCGGCCGCGGCACCGGAGATGAGCATCGACAGGAGGACCATCCGCTTGACCTTGACGCCGCTCGCGACGGCCGCCGACTCGGACCGGCCGGTCGCGCGCAGGTCGAAGCCGAACCGCGTCTTGTTGATGACGAACCAGTAGAGGACGCCGACGAGGATGGCGAGCAGGATGAGGCCGTACATCTTGCTCGGCGTCGCGATGATGCCGTCGACCGAGATGCCGGGGACCCGGGAGTCCTGCGGCAGCGGCTTCGTGTTGGTCGCGTTGCTGCCCTGGACCTTCTCGGCGGTCTTGCCCAGCAGGAAGGCCACGAGGAAGGTGGCGATCGCGTTGAGCATGATCGTGGAGATGACCTCGGAGACGCCGCGCGTCACCTTGAGCACGCCGGCGATCCCGGCCCAGAGGGCTCCGGAGACCATCGCGACGAAGAGCGCCACGATGATGTTGAGCCAGCCGGGCAGCCAGCCCTGGCCCGCGAAGAGGGCCGCCGCGAACGAGGCGACGCGGTACTGGCCGTCGACACCGATGTTGAAGAGGTTCATCCGGAAGCCGATGGCCACGGCGATCGCCGACAGGTAGTAGACCGATGCGGCATTGACGATCGCGACGACCTGACGCGGCAGCGGTGCCTTGAACAGCTGGGCCCAAACCGCACCGACCGGGTCGCCGGCGACGAACAGGATGATGCTCGTCACCACGACGGCCACGACGATCGACAGCAGCGGCGCCGCGATCGCCATGACGATGCGGCGGGCGTCGAAGCGGGTGCTCATCGGGTCTTCTCCTCGTCGGTGCCGGCATCGTCGCCGGTGCGGGCATCGTCGTCGGCGGACGCGGACTGCGCCCCGGTCATGGCGGCGCCGAGCTCCTCGCGCGTCACGACGTCCGGGTCGAACTCACCGGACAGCTTGCCTCGCAGGATGACGCGGATCGTGTCGGACAGGCCGACGAGCTCCTCGAGGTCGGCCGAGATGAGCAGGACTCCCAGTCCGTTGCGGCGGGCGGCCTTGATGTGGTCCCAGATCGCCGCCTGCGCGCCGACGTCGACGCCGCGGGTCGGGTGCGCGGCGACGAGGACGCGCGGGTTGCGGCGCATCTCGCGGCCGATGATGAGCTTCTGCTGGTTACCGCCGGACAGCGAGCCCGATGTCACGTTGATCGAGGGGGTGCGCACGTCGAACTCGTCGACGATCGTCTCCGTCTCGCGCTTGGCCGCGCCCGCGTTGACGAGGACGTGGCCCGGGCCGGTGACGTTGATGGCCTCGGTCTGGTGGCCGAGGATGACGTTCTCCCAGAGCGGGGCCTCGAGGAGCAGGCCGTGGCGGTGCCGGTCCTCGGGGATGTAGCCGATGCCGGCCTCGCGGATCTCGCGGACCTGCCAGTCGGAGATGTCGACGTCGCCGAGCAGGATGCGGCCGCTCGAGGGCTCGCGCATGCCCATGATGACCTCGACGAGCTCGGCCTGGCCGTTGCCCTCGACGCCCGCGATGCCGACGATCTCGCCGGCGTGGATGGTGAGGCCGATGTCCTCGAGCAGCGCACGGCCGCCCGCCGGGTCGGCGAGCGACGTGTCCTCGATCGTCAGCATCGGGGTCTGTGTGACCGTCGACTCCTCGGTCGACGGCGACGGCAGCTCGGAGCCGACCATCAGCTCGGCGAGCTGGCGCGCCGTCACACCGGCCGGGTCGACCTCGGCGACGGTCGTGCCGCGACGGATCACCGTGATGGCGTCGGCGACCTTGAGCACCTCGTCGAGCTTGTGCGAGATGAACATGACGGTCAGGCCCTCGGACTTCAGCTCACGCAGGTTGTCGAAGAGCTCGTCGACCTCCTGCGGCACGAGGACCGCGGTCGGCTCGTCGAGGATGATGATCCGCGCCCCGCGGTAGAGGACCTTGAGGATCTCGATGCGCTGGCGAGCTCCCACGCCGAGGTCGGCGACGAGCGTGTCGGGCGGCACCTCGAGCCCGTAGGCGTCGGCGATCTCGCGGATCTTCGCGCGCGCTGCGTCGCCGATGCCGTGCAGCTTCTCGGCGCCGAGGACGACGTTCTCGAGGACAGTGAGGTTGTCGGCGAGCTGGAAGTGCTGGAAGACCATGCCGATCCCGGCGGCGATGGCGTCGGACGGCGAGCGCAGCTCGAGTGCCTTCCCGTCCACCTCGATCGTGCCCTCGTCGGGCTGCTGGACGCCGTAGAGGATCTTCATCAGCGTCGACTTGCCGGCGCCGTTCTCGCCGACGATGGCGTGGACCGTGCCCCGGTCGACGGTGAGCGCGATGTCCTTGTTGGCGACGACGCCCGGGAACCGCTTCGTGATGCCCTCGAGCCGGACGGCCGGGGCTCCGTGGTGGACGGCCGACGGGGGCCTGTCCCCGGTCACGGGCGTGTTGCTGACGATGACACACACTCCTCATGCGGGCCCGCCTCGACACGGGCGTCGATCGAGTATTGAACCAGCACTCGCGAACCTAACAAGCCGCGGTGCCGGGTGGGGGAAGTCTGGAAGATGCGACGGCCCGGGCGGCGCTGCTCGCGCCGCCCGGGCCGTCCGGTGGGACGACCGTCAAGGCCGTCCCCGTCCGGGCTCAGGATGATCAGGACTTCGGGACCGTGATCTCGCCCGAGATGATCTTCTGCTTGTACTCGTCCAGCTTGCTCTTGATGTCGTCGATGTGGCCACCGGTCGTGGAGTAGTCGACGCCGCCGGCCTTGAGGTCGAAGATCTTGTTGCCAGCCTTGAACGTGTTGTTCTTCACCGAGGTGATGAAGTCGAACACGCCGACGTCGACCTTCTTGATCATCGAGGTGATGATGACGTCGCGGACGTCGGCAGGGGCCGTCTTGGCCTGGTCGGAGTCGACGCCGATGGCCATCTTGCCGGCCGCCTTGGCCGCCGTGAAGACACCGCCGCCGGAGCCGCCAGCAGCGTGGTAGACGACGTCGGCGCCGCCCTGGTACATGCCGTCAGCCGCGGCCTTGCCCTTGTCGACCGAGTTGAAGCCGGAGAAGTCCGGCGGCTGCGTGAGGTACTTGACGTCGATCTTGACGTCCGGCTTGACCGCCTTGACGCCGGCCTCGAAGCCCTTCTCGAACTTCTTGATGAGGTCGGTCTGGACGCCACCGATGAAGCCGACGTGGTTGGTCTTGGTCTTGAGGGCTGCGGCAGCACCGACGAGGAAGGAGCCCTGCTCCTCGGCGAAGGTGATCTGGTCGACGTTGGGTCCGGCCGAGTCGGGCGACGCGTCGTCGACGATGGCGAACTTGACGTCGGGGTTGGCCTTGGCGGTGTCGCCGACGGCCTTGGCGTAGGCGAAGCCGACCGCGATGATGTTGTTGTAGCCGGCGTCGATGAGCTGCTGCAGGCGCTCCTTGCGGGCGGACTCCGACTCACCGTTGACCGCCGAGGCCTCCTTGACGTCGGCACCCAGCTCGGTCTTGGCCTTGTCCAGGCCCGCCGCGGCGGCGTCGTTGAACGACTGGTCACCACGACCACCCACGTCGTAGGCCATGCCGATCTTCAGCGAGCCGCCGGTGCCGGTCGAACCGCCTGAGGCGCCCGGGGACGTCGTGTTGCCGGAGTTGCTGCTGCCACAGGCGGCGAGCCCCAGCGAGGCGGCGGCGACAACGGCCGCGACCTTGGTTGCGTAACGCAAGTCGTGCTCCTTATTCCGCGGGCCGACGACGACATCAGCCCAGATGCACGGAACTGTAGACCCCGGGCCGAGAAGATCTGAGCACCTCGGGGCAACACGCAGGAAGTGTTACCGATCCGCGACCGCACCCAGCGGAGCCACCCCGGCAATGGTCGATGTGCCCGCCAGCTGGGCGGCTGCGGAGAAGACCACACCGGCCAGTGTGCGCGCCCCGACGACGATCGCGCCCTCGTCGATGACGAGGTCGCCGCGGTGCAGGTCGTAGGTCGGTCCGCCGGGCGCGCGGGTCCCGAGACGGGCCATGGCACCCTGAACATGGGTGAGGTACCACGCGAAGTCCTCGCCACCGAGCGACTGCGGCGTCTGGGCGACGAACGAGCCGGTGCCCGTGACCGCTGCCGTGAGCGCGTCGATGCAGCCGGCGTCGTTGACGACCGGGGGAACACCCTTGGTGATCGCGACGTCGGCCTGGACGGCATACGGCCTGACGACCTCGTGGACGACGGCCTCGAGGAGGCGCTCGACGCCGTCCCAGATGCTGGCGTCGAGCATGCGGAGGGTGCCGCCGACCTTGCCGGACGACGGGATGACGTTGGCGGCGCCACCGGAGTGGATCGACCCCCAGACGAGCGCCGCGCCCGCGCGCGGGTCGAGACGACGCGACAGCACGGCGGGCACGTCGGTGATGACCTTCGCGAGGGCATACGTCAGGTCCTGGGTCAGGTGCGGGCGCGAGGTGTGTCCGCCCCGTCCCGAGAGCGTGACCTCGATCTGGTCGGCCGCCGCCGTGATGGCGCCGACGCGCAGACCCACCTGGCCGGCGTCGAGGTTGGGGTCGCAGTGCAGCGCGAAGATGCGGTCGACCCCGACGAGTCCGTCCTGGGCCACGACGTCCTCCGCACCACCGGGCATGAGCTCCTCGGCGGGCTGGAAGACGAGACGTGCGCCCACACCGGCGGCCACGAGCCGGTGCTCGACTTCCTTG
>NZ_JBFULD010000014.1:0-26429 GCF_056400505.1 Terrabacter sp. P5_B1 | reverse complement strand
AGCCGGTGCCGCCCTTGGGCCAGTAGCCGGTCGGCGCCTTGTCGTTGAAGGCCGGCCCGGCGATGTCGAGGTGGCTCCACGGGATGCCCTCGCCGACGAACTCGGCGAGGAAGATGCCGGCCGTCAACATGCCGCCCTCCACGCCGCCCTTGTGGGCCAGGTCGGCGTTGATGGACTCGAGGGCCGGACGCAGGTCCTGGGGGAGCGGCATCGGCCACATCGCCTCGCCGACCGTGGCCGCGGCCTCGAGCACCCGGGTGCGGAAGGCGTCGTCGTTGCCCATGACGGCCCCGGTGTTGGCGAGCGCGACGACCTGCGCACCGGTCAGGGTCGCGATGTCGACGATCGCGTCGGGCTTGCTCTCGGAGGCGAGCGCGATGCAGTCGCCGAGGACCATTCGCCCCTCGGCGTCGGTGTTGAGCACCTCGACGGTCTTGCCGCCGCGCATCGTCACGACGTCGCTGGGGCGCTGCGCCGTCGAGCTCGGCATGTTCTCGGCCAGGCCGAGGTAGCCGGTGACGGCGATGGGCAGACCGAGCTCGGCGATGGCCAGGACGGCCCCCGCGACCGCGGCGGCCCCGGCCATGTCGCACTTCATCGTCAGCATGCCGTTCGCGGGCTTGATGCAGAGGCCACCCGAGTCGAACGTGATGCCCTTGCCGACGAACGCGATGGACGCCTTGGCCCGGGCCGGGGCGTAGCTGAGGACCGCGATCCTCGGGTCGTTGGCCGAGCCCTGGCCCACGCCCACGGTGCCTCCGAAACCGCCGGCCCGCAGCGCCTTCATGTCATAGGACTTGAGCTTGACCTTGGTGCCCTTGACGCGGTCGGCGAGCGAGTCGACGAACGTCTCGGGGTAGAGCAGGTTCGGCGGCAGGTTGACGAGGTCACGGGTGTATGCGACGGCCTCGCCGAGCGCCGCAGCACGCTTGACGGCCTTGCGCGAGGCCGCGTCCGCCGGACCGACGAGCGCGACCGAGCCCACGGCGTCGGTGCTGGTCGTGCCTGCCTTGGACACGGCATACGCCCCGAGGGCCACGCCCTCCGCCACGGCGGAGACGACCTCGACGGAGGTGCCCGGCACGACGACGGCCACCTTCTTCTTCTTGCTCAGGGAACGGATCGCGGCGCCCACGCCCTTCCGGACGTCCTCGAGCGCGCTCGTCTCGCTGGAGAGGGCCCCGACACCGGCGAGCACGACGAGCTTCGCAGCGACGTCCGGCACGGCGGCGAGGGTCGTCACCTCGCCGACCTTGCCGGCCAGCTCGAGGTCGGCGATCACGGACTTGAGGTGCGACACCGACTTGCGCGGGAGGCCGTGGGCGGGCGCCAAGGTGCCACCGCCGTCACCCGGCACGAGCGCCACGACGAGGGCGTCGGCGGGGGTGTCGGCGGCTGAGCGGTTCGAGATGGTCAGGTTGGCCAAGGGGGACTCCTTCGTCAAGGTGCTTGCGGGCGCACGAGCTCCGGCGCGTCCCGTGGGACCGGGGCGTCGCTCGAATGATAACGAGCGGGGGAGGCGGGACTGCTGAGCGGTAGGTTGGCGCCCATGACGACAGCGACGTCGGGGAAGACCTCCCCGTTGACCTCACCCCTCCACGACCGCCACGTCGCCCTCGGCGCCAAGATGGCCGACTTCGGCGGCTGGGACATGCCGATCGAGTACCCCGGCGGTGGCGTCGTCGCCGAGCACACCGCGGTGCGCGAGCGCGTCGGCGTGTTCGACGTCAGCCACCTCGGCAAGGCCTCGGTGACCGGGCCGGGCGCTGCCGACTTCGTCAACGCCTGCCTGACCAACGACGTGCGCCGCATCCAGCCCGGGTCGGCGCAGTACACGCTGTGCTGCGACGAGGCGGGCGGCGTCGTCGACGACCTCATCGTCTACCTCAAGTCCGACGACGACGTCTTCCTCATCCCCAACGCCGCCAACACCGCCGAGGTGGTCCGCCGCCTGCAGGCTGCGGCGCCCGACGGCATCACCGTGACGAACCTGCACCGGGACTACGGCGTCATCGCCGTCCAGGGCACGAAGAGCGACGAGGTGCTCGAGTCGCTCGGACTGCCGACGGGCCACGACTACATGTCGTTCGTCGAGGCGGACTGGCAGGGACACCCCGTCATCGTGTGCCGGACCGGCTACACGGGCGAGCGCGGCTACGAGCTCGTGCCGCGCTGGGACGACGCCCCGGCACTCTGGGACGCCCTCGTCGAGGCCGTGGCGCCCTTCGACGGCAAGCCGTGCGGGCTCGGTGCCCGCGACACGCTGCGCACCGAGATGGGCTACCCGCTCCACGGCCAGGACCTCTCGCTGCAGATCTCGCCCGTGCAGGCCCGGGCCGGCTGGGCCGTCGGCTGGAAGAAGGAGACCTTCTGGGGCAAGCAGGCCCTCGAGGCCGAGAAGGCCAACCCGACGCGCCTCATGCGCGGCCTGCTCGTGACCGGTCGCGGCATCCCCCGCGCGCACTGCACAGTGTCGTGGAACGGTGCTGCGGCCGGCGAGGTCACCTCGGGCACGTTCTCGCCCACCCTCAAGCAGGGCATCGCCCTGGCCTTGCTCAACCCCGACATCGCCGACGGCGAGACGGTCGAGATCGACGTGCGCGGGCGCACGCTCGAGGCAACCGTGGTCAAGCCGCCGTTCGTCCAGGTGCAGGTCCGCGAGTCCTGAGCGCCCTTCTCCGACAACGTATGCCGGGTGGTGCCGTCAGGCTGCCACCCGGCACACGGTCGGGCTGGGGCGGTTGCGTCCAGGCGCATCCCCGCTTCGATCCGGTGGCCGCAGCGCGCGGCCGGAAGCTCTCTGCCGGCACCGGCCCAACCGTCGAGAGGCCACGTGTTGCCGGGTCACGACCGTCGAGAGGCCACGCGTTGCCGCGTCTTCCCCGTCGAGGGGCCACGTGTTGCCGGGTCAGGCGGGGACTGCCGCGGTCAGGGCCGCGGCGGCCCCGACGAGACTCGGGCCGTACCACGTGAGCAGTCGGCCGCTGACGAGCGCGGTCCGCGCGTGCGCGAACGCCTCGGGGCCGTCGTCGACGGTGAAGACGTAGGGCTCGTCGGGCAGGAGCACGACGAGGTCGTCGCGGTCGAGATCGGTCACGTCGACGTGCGGATAGCGGTCGGCGTCGTCGGCCAGGACGTTGCGCCAGCCGAGTCGGGCCACGAGGTCGCCCGTGAACGTGTCGCGCCCGACGGCCATCCACGGGTCGCGCCAGATCGCCACGGCGACGTCGAGGGACGGCTCCGGCACGGGTCGGTCCCACTCGCTCCGGGCGGCCGCGAGCCAGTCGGGCGTTCCCAGGTCCAGCACATCGGCGAACAACCGACTGAGCGAGTCGAGCGCGCCCGGCACGGTCTCGATGTCGGTCACCCACACGGGTATGCCGTCGGCGCGCAGGCGCCGCACGTCGAACTCGCGGTTCTCCTCCTTGTTGGCCACGACGAGGTCGGGACGCAACGCCGCGATGGCCTTGAGATCCGGATTCTTGGTACCGCGAACCCGTTGCACCGCAAGGTCGCTCGGATGAGTGCACCAGTCCGTCGCCCCGACGAGACGCTCCGGGCAGCTCGTCGCGAGAGCCTCGGTGATCGACGGCACGAGCGACACGACCCGCCGGGGCGCCGTCGGCACGGACACGGCATACGCCAGGTCGTCAGCGAGCGTCACGGGCGGCACGACGTGGCCTCTCGAGTGCCCGCAGGCGGCACGAGGTGGCCTTTCGACGGTTGAGAGGCGACAAGACGTGGCCTTTCGACGGTTGGGGGGCTGCGGCGGCGGCGGGGGCTACACGTTGCGGCGGTACTGGCCACCGACCTCGAAGAAGGCCTCGGTCACCTGCTGCAGCGAGCACACCCGGGCCGCGCGCATGAGGACGTCGAAGACGTTGCCGCCCTCGATCGCGACGGCCTTGAGCTCCTCGAGCGCGGCCTTCGCCTCGACCTCATGGGTCGAGCGGAAGGCACGAACCCGCGTGAGCTGGCCCTGCTTCTCCTCCTCGGTGCCGCGGGCGAGGACGACCTTGCGCGGGGTCTCACCCTCGTGCGGGTTGCGGAAGGTGTTGACCCCGATGATCGGCAGGCTGCCGTCGTGCTTGCGGTGCTCGTAGAGCATCGACTCGTCCTGGATGCGGCCGCGCTGGTAGCCGGTCTCCATCGCGCCGAGCACGCCACCGCGCTCGGTGATGCGGTCGAACTCCTTGAGGACGGCCGCCTCGACGAGGTCGGTGAGCTCGTCGATGACGAAGGACCCCTGGAGCGGGTTCTCGTTCATCGCGAGGCCCCACTCGCGGTTGATGATGAGCTGGATCGCGAGGGCACGACGCACCGACTCCTCCGACGGGGTCGTCACGGCCTCGTCGAAAGCGTTGGTGTGCAAGGAGTTCGCGTTGTCGTAGATCGCGATGAGCGCCTGCAGCGTGGTGCGGATGTCGTTGAAGTCCATCTCCTGCGCGTGCAGGCTCCGGCCCGAGGTCTGCACGTGGTACTTCAGCTTCTGGCTGCGCTCCCCCGCGGCGTACTTCTCCTTCATCGCGACGGCCCAGATGCGCCGGGCGACGCGGCCGAGCACGGAGTACTCGGGGTCCATGCCGTTGCTGAAGAAGAAGCTGAGATTGGGCGCGAAGTCGTCGACCTTCATGCCGCGCGCGAGGTAGCTCTCGACGTAGGTGAAGCCGTTGGCGAGCGTGAAGGCGAGCTGGCTGATCGGGTTGGCCCCGGCCTCGGCGATGTGGTAGCCCGAGATCGACACGGAGTAGAAGTTGCGCACCGAGTGCTCGATGAACCATTCCTGGATGTCGGCCATCATCTTGAGCGAGAACTCGGTGCTGAAGATGCAGGTGTTCTGGCCCTGGTCCTCCTTGAGGATGTCGGCCTGAACCGTGCCGCGCACGTTGGCGAGGGCGTATGCCGTGAGGTCGGCGCGCTCCTCGGCGCTCGGCTCCCTGCCCTCCCGCGCCGTGAAGGCGTCGACCTGCTGGTCGATGGCGGTGTTGAGGAAGAAGGCGAGGATCGTCGGCGCCGGGCCGTTGATCGTCATGGAGACGGACGTCGTCGGCGACACGAGGTCGAAGCCGTCGTAGAGCGCCTTCATGTCGTCGAGCGTCGCGATGGACACGCCGGACGTGCCGACCTTGCCGTAGACATCGGGGCGCGGGTCGGGGTCCCGGCCGTAGAGCGTCACCGAGTCGAACGCCGTCGACAGGCGTGTGGCGGGCTGGCCCTCGGAGAGCAGCTTGAACCGGCGGTTGGTGCGGAAGGGGTCCCCCTCCCCCGCGAACATGCGAGCGGGGTCCTCGCCCTCGCGCTTGAACGGGAAGACTCCGGCGGTGAAGGGGAAGTAGCCCGGGAGGTTCTCGCGGCGCAGGAAGCTGACGAGCTCGCCGTAGTCGCGATAGCGGGGCAGCGAGACACGAGGGATCTTGTTGCCCGACAACGACTCCCGCGTCAGGACGTTGCGGATCTCCTTGTCGCGGATGCGGACGACCTGCTCGTCGCCGGAGTAGGACTCGACGACCGAAGGCCACGCGCCGAGGGCACCGGCGACGTCTGCGGGAAGGTCGGTGCGGGCCTCGTCGAGCAGGGCCTCCACGGCCTCGACCGCGCTCTCGGCACTGCCGACCTCGTCGGCCGCTGCGGCAGCCGCGAGCTCGCCGCGCACGGACTCGAGTCGCTGCACGCGACTGGCGGCTGCGGCATACCGCTCCGTCGCCTCGTGGTAGCCACGGACGGTGTCACTGATCTCGGCGAGGTAGCGCACCCTCGAGGCGGGCACGATCGTCGCGATGCGCGTGGACTGCTTGGTGGCGACCCGCGGCAGCACGCCCTCCTCGAGCGGCATCCCCTTGGCGGACAGCAGGTCACGCAGCTCCTGGTAGAGCGCCGTGACGCCGTCGTCGTTGAAGGTCGCAGCCGACGTGCCGTAGACGGGCATGTCCGCGGGGCTCTTGCCGAAGGCCTCGCGGTTGCGCACCATCTGGCGCCCGACGTCTCGCAGGGCGTCCTCGGCGCCGCGGCGCTCGAACTTGTTGATGGCGACGACGTCGGCGCGGTCGAGCATGTCGATCTTCTCGAGCTGGCTGCTCGCGCCGAACTCGGGCGTCATGACGTAGAGCGAGACGTCGGCGTAGTCGACGATGGCGGCGTCACCCTGGCCGATGCCGGGAGTCTCGAGGATGACGAGGTCGAAGCCGGCCGCCCGCACGATGTCGAGGACGTCGTCGAGGTGCGTCGGGACCTGGGAGCCGCCTCGCGTCGCGAGGCTGCGGAAGAAGACCCGGTCACCGTCGAGGGAGCTCATGCGGATGCGGTCGCCGAGCAGGGCGCCGCCGCCGCGGCTGCGGGTGGGGTCGATGGCGAGGACGGCCACGCGCAGCTTGTCCTGCTGGTCGAGGCGCAGGCGGCGGATCAGCTCGTCGGTGAGACTCGACTTGCCCGACCCGCCGGTCCCGGTGATGCCGAGGACCGGGACGCGGCGACGGCCGGCGGCCTCGTGGATCTGCGTGAGGGTCGCCGCGTCGATGTCGCCCTCCTGGGCGCCCGTGATGGCCCGCGCGACCGCCGCCCGCTCACCGGCGAGGACGGCCTCGAGCGACGCGGCGCTGGTCTCCCACGGGTCGAAGTCGCAGTCGGCGACGACCTGGTTGATCATGCCCACGAGACCGAGCCGCTGGCCGTCCTCGGGGCTGAAGATCGTGACGCCGGACTCGCGCAGCCGCGCGATCTCCTCGGGGACGATGACCCCGCCGCCGCCGCCGACGACGCGGATGTGGCCGGCGCCGTTCTGCTTGAGCAGCTGCACGAGGTACTCGAAGTACTCGACGTGACCCCCTTGGTAGGAGCTCACCGCGACGCCCTGCACGTCCTCCTCGATCGCCGCGTCGACGACCTCSTSGACCGAGCGGTTGTGCCCGAGGTGGATSACCTCGGCACCCTGCGTCTGCATGATGCGCCGCATGATGTTGATCGAGGCGTCATGCCCGTCGAAGAGGCTGCTCGCGGTGACGAGCCGGACGTGGTGGGTCGGCTGGTGCAGGTCGCGCTGCGGTGCGTCAGACATGCGAAAATACTAGGACTTCCTACTAATGGACGTCAACGCGTCAGCGACCTACGATGGCGCCATGAGTGCGCAGACCAACATGGCCGGCGGCGCGGGCACCCCGAGCGGCGCGGGCAACGGGGTCGCCGCAGGCGCCGGGGTGGGGTCGGGCCTCGGCTTCGACCCGATCGCCCGGGCGCGCGAGCAGTGGGTCGAGCAGGGGTGGGGCCCGGCCGCCGACGGCATGGCCGCCATCACCTCGCTGATGCGGGCGCACCAGATCGTCCTCGCCCGGGTCGAGGCGACGCTCAAGCCGCTCGGCGTGACCTTCGCCCGCTACGAGGTGCTCATGCTCCTCTGGTTCAGCCGGCGGGGGTCGCTGCCGATGAAGGTCATCGGCAGCCGCCTGCAGGTGCATCCGACGAGCGTCACCAACGCGGTCGACCGGCTGGAGGACGCCGGGCTCGTGACGCGCTCGACGCACCCCGAGGACCGGCGGGCCATGCTCGTGGCCCTGACGCCGAGCGGGCGCGAGCTCGCCGAGCGGGCCACCAAGGCGCTGAACACGGAGGTGTTCGAGCAGCCGGACCTCGGCGCCAGGGACGTGCGCTCCCTCGTCGACGTGCTCACCCGGCTGCGGCGCGGCGCCGGCGACTTCTGAGCCGACACGAAGCCGCACGAAGCCGCACGAATCCGGCACGAAGCCCTCAGAGCCAACCCGGAGGTCCCACCGGGTCGGCGCGTCGGGTCCTAGTGGTGCTGGGGCTGGTCGAGCAGTGCCCAGATCTCGCTCTCGGGGTAGCGCCGGTGACCACCGAGCGTGCGCCGGGCGTTGAGCTTGCCGGACCTGGCCCACCGACTGACCGTCTTGGGGTCCACGCGGAAGATCGTTGCCACCTCCGCAGGGGTGAGGAGTCTCTCGACCGCCGTGTCGTTGCCGTTCATATGAGCCGCCTTGGAGGGGAAGCGCAGCACCGGTGGAGGTTTCGGACCAGGCGCTGGCTGCTCAACGCCGACTCCGACGATCCCGCGGGCGGCCTGGCGGCGCGTCCGGTAGGCCGCATCTATCACGGTACGGATACTTCGTTCGACAATCAAGCGACCAGACTGGCGAGCGACGGCACTCACTACATTGAGCGCATGACACCGACCGCCGCCGCCCACGACGCGGCAACCGCCGCCCGCGACGCTGCGACCGCCGCCCTCCGGGAGCTGATCCTCGCCGGCGAGCGCTACCGCATCGCCGTGGCGAGCCACCTCGACCTGACCGTCAACGAGAGCCGTGCCATCAGCCACCTGCTGGCCCGCGGTCCCATGGGACAGACCGACCTCGCAACCGCCCTGGGACTGACGACGAGCTCGACGACGACCCTCGTCGACCGGCTGGTGCAGCGCGAGATGGTGCTGCGGGTCCCCCACCCTGACGACCGTCGACGCAGCACCGTCGAGATCCCGGAATCGGCGATGCGCCGGCTCAGCGACGTCCGCGACTGGATGCCGCAGGCCTTCGACCCCGTCGCCGCCGCCGACCTGCCGGGGGTCGCGACCCTGCTCGACACCCTTGCGGCAGGGCTGCGCGGGGTGACGAGTGACATCGAGGCCGCCCGGGCGCCGAGCCCCGGTCGTCGCAAGCGTCACTGAGCTGATCCAGCGGCGAGCAGCACCTCACCCGATGACGCGGTCGAGGAAGGCGTTGCCGAAGACGCGGTCCGGGTCGACGCGGTCGCGCAGCGCGCGGAAGGCGGCCATCCGCGGGTAGAGCGGCTCGAGCTCCTGCACGCCTGCGACGAAGCACTTGCCCCAGTGCGGTCGCGCCCCGAGCGGCAGCAGGGCCTCCTCGACGGCGGGCAGGACGGCATACACCCGCTCCACGTCGCGCAGCCAGGTGAAGTGCACGCCGACGACGTCGTGGCCGTAGGAGCTGCTGAGCCAGTGGTCGTCAGCGGCGACGGTGCGCAGCTCGGAGACCTGGAGCACCGCCGCCAGCCGCGGGGCGAGGCTGCGCAGTCGCTCGATCGCCGTCAGCGAGTGCTCGCGCGGCAGGAGGTACTCGCTCTGCAGCTCCTCGCCTCGGCTCGGGGTGAACTCCATGCGGAAGTGCGGCAGCCGGTCGAGCCACGGACCCGGGATGCCGCCCTGCTCGGTCACCGCCTCCACTGCGCCCCCGTCGAGCATGTGCACGGCCGTCGTCACGGCCGTCGCCCCCTGGAGCGCGGGTGGCCCATCCTCGGAGCGGCTCTTGAGCCACACCTGCTCGATGCCTGCCTCACCCCAGCGGGTGAACAGGCTCACGCTGTAGGTGCTGCCCATGACCGCGTCGACCTCGGCGGCAAGAGCCGCCCACGACAGGCCCGTGTAGACGTCCTGTCGCACGTCGTAGGTGGGTTCGACGTCGAGTGTCACCGCGGTCACGACCCCCAGGGCACCGAGGGCGACGACGCTGCCCTTGAAGTCGGCGTCCCCACGGCGCACCGTGCGCAGCCCACCGTCGGGACCGATGATGTCGAGCGAGCCGACGGCCGTTGCGAGAGACCCGTTCTCGACGCCAGAGCCATGCGTGCCGGTCGCGACGGCACCAGCGACGGAGATGTGCGGCAACGAGGCCAGGTTTCCCAGAGCCCAGCCGGCTCGCTGCAGCTGCGCTGCCACGTCGCCGTATGCCGCGTGCCCCGTCACGCGAGCGGTGCGCGTCTCGGGGTCGACCTCGACCGTCGTCGGCAGGTCGGCCAGCGACACGAGCACACCGTCCGCGTCGGTGATGTCGGTCAGGTCGGTGAAGCTGTGCCGGGAGCCCAGCGCGCGCACACGCGGCGCCGCGGCCACGACCTCCTGGAGGTGCTCCACCGACCGGACCCGCTCGATGCGTGCCCGGTACGTGTGGTTTCCGGCCCAGTTCGTCTCCGCCATCGTGTCAGTCTGCCCTGCGCCAAGGTGGACGAGCCGTCACAACCACGCGGCGGGGCGGTGGCGCACCCCGGTGCCCGGGCCGTACCGTCGCCACGACACGGGTCCCTCGTCCCGGACCGTCCCCGTCCACAAGGAGCGCTCATGCCTCCCACCAGTCCGACCTCGCTCGAGCTGACCGCCGCGGGCCTGCTCCTCGAGGTGGTGACGGCCGGCGCGGCGGTGCGGCGGCTCGTCGTCACCGACGACGACGGCGCGACGAATGTCGTTCTGGGGCACGAGGACCCGATGATGTATGCCGTGGACGGCGGYTATCTCGGGGCGACGATCGGACGGTTCGGCAACCGGTTGGCCGGTGCCCGGTTCACGCTCGACGGGGCGGAGCACACGGTCACTGCGAACGAGGGCGGCAACGCCCTGCACGGCGGCCTCGAGGGCTTCGACCGCCGGGACTGGACCATCGAGGAGCAGGGAGCCTCGCACGTGCGCCTCGGCCTGCACAGTCCCGACGGCGACCAGGGCTTCCCGGGCGCCCTCGACGTCACCGTCACCTACAGCGTGGCGCCGGGTGTCGTCCGCATCGACTACTCGGCCACGTCCGACGCCGACACCGTCGTGAGTCTGACCAACCACACCTACTTCAACCTCGACGGCGAAGGCACCGGTGCCGTCGATGCCCACCACCTCGCCGTGTCGGCCGACGCATTCACGCCCGTCGACAGCGAGCTGATCCCCACGGGCGAGATCCGCGACGTGTCCGGAACACCCTTCGACCTGCGGCTTCCCGTCCGGCTCGGAGACGCACTGGGTCGCGACGACGAGCAGCTCACCCACGGTGAGGGCTTCGACCACAATCTCGTCGTGACAGGGACCGGGCCGCGTCCCGTCGCAACGCTGCGCGGGAGCTCCGGCCGCACCCTGGAGATCACCAGTGACCAACCGGGCGTGCAGGTCTACACCGGAGCGCACTTCGACGGCACGGTCATGGGGACGTCGGGGTCGGCATACGGCCCCCGTGCGGGAATCGCCTTGGAAACACAGGGATTTCCGGACGCCCCCAACCACCCGAACTTCCCGTCGGCGAGACTGCGCGCCGGCGACCGCTACGCGAGCACGACGACCTGGCGCCTCGGTCGCCAGTGAGGCGGGACACAGCAGGCGGCGCCTGGTGGCGCCTGGTGGGGGCCTAATGGCGCCGGTGGCGCCCGCGCTGCTCGTGGAGCTCGGGGTGGACGTCCTCGGGCAGCTCCTCGGGCTCGGCTCCCTCGCCGGGCCGCGCCACCCCCCATCCGTCCGCCGTGATGGTGTCGACCGGCGGGTTGCCCACCAGGTGTGACCGCTCGGCGCCCTCGGGGTGATCGCGCCGCGCCCGTTCGGTGTCGTCGCGGTGGGAGTTGAGCGACTCGCTGGCGTCGCGATTGCGCCGGGTGTGCCGCGGTCCTACGACGACGAGCCCGATCAGCAGGATGACGACGACCACCAGCATGACGAACAGCCCTACACGATCACCCATGGCACCTCCCGGGTCCGATCCCCCGCACTCGACGGTACTCCGGTGCGGAAGGTGGCGGACGCGAAAGGGTGAGCTCAGCCCTGGTCGGGCGAGCTGCCCACGTCGTTCGGCGGGGCGCGCAGCGGGTCGCGCACGTCAGGCGTTCGCCCACCTGCCCCCGCACCGGCGACGGCGCTGCCCTCACCGGACGCCGAGAGCGTGTCGACGGGCGGGTTGCCCACGAGCCTGCCCGGGTCGGGAGCCGCGACCGCCCCGCCGTGGGCGGCCTCGACCTCGGGGTTCAGGGTCTCGTGCTCGACGTCGCCCTGGGTGCGACGGCGCGGTCGCATGACCCAGAGGATCGAGCACAGCAGGACGACGACGCCCACCATGACGAAAAGCCCTACACGGTCACCCATGTCTCTCCTTCGTTCGGTGTCTCGTGGGACGTACCCACACCGAGCTCGGCGAGACGTGCTCGGCGAGACGTGCTCGGCGAGACGTGCTCAGCGCTCCCGAGAGCGCGGCGTCGCCTTGCCCCTGGCCACCCGGGCTGCGCGCTCGCGCTCGAGGCGGACCTTGGGGTCGTTGCCCTCACCGAGCTGCGCCGGCCCGAAGAGGGTGAGTCCGATGAGGCGCAACCGGTAACCGATCCGGTAGCCGATGGAGAGTCCTGCGCTGGAACCCGACCGCGACACGATGACTCCTCCATATGATTAGGGCACTAACTGTTAGTGTACACACCATGACAACCGATCGGAGGACGCGCGCCATCGCCACCCGCCCGACCGTGCGCACCGCCGGGACGAGCACCTCCCCCGAGGACCTGCTGCGACTCGACCGCCAGGTGTGTTTCGCCCTGGCGGTGGCGGCTCGCAACGTCATCGCGCTCTACCGCCCGGTCCTCGAACCACTGGGTCTGACCCACCCCCAGTACCTCGTCATGCTCGCCCTGTGGGAGCGGTCGCCGCTGACCGTGCGCGAGATCGGCCACGTGCTCAGCCTCGAGCCGGCGACGCTGTCGCCGCTGCTCAAACGCCTCGAGAGCGCCGGCCTCGTGACGCGCGACCGCCACCCCGACGACGACCGGGCCCTCGCCATCACGCTGACCGAGCGCGGGCGCCTCCTGCGCGAGCAGGCTCTCCAGGTTCCGCCCCGGATCGTCGCGACCCTGGGCATGGAGGTCGAGGAGCTCCAGGCCCTGCACGCCTCGCTGAGCCGCGTCATCGCGGCAACCGCGGCCGCCCCGGCCGCCCCGGCCGACGACTGAGCCCGACCCGACCGCAGCCGACCACCGGGTCGTCCACCGCTCCCTGAGCCCGCGCCGCCTGGGCGCCACGACCCCTCAGTGCCGTCCGTCACCCGTCGGACGCTGCGAAGCAGCGGCTGTCCCGAGGTCCCCCCGTGTCAGCCGGTGCACCGGCTCGTGCCCGACGACGACGCGCTCGGTCACCACCAGGTCCGGTCCGACGCGCACGAGCACGCCGGGGTCGAGCATCCGCCACCCGGGCTACCGGCTCTCCATGGTCTCCTTGGCCTTGGCGATCGCGAAGCCCCAGCCCTGGGCGAGCTTCGGCTTCGGCGGGATGGCGACCTCGTCGGGGTTGGTCACGACGTCGAGCAGGACCGGGCCGTCGGC
The DNA here is from genome assembly GCF_056400505.1 of Terrabacter sp. P5_B1. Classification (NCBI taxonomy): domain Bacteria; kingdom Bacillati; phylum Actinomycetota; class Actinomycetes; order Micrococcales; family Intrasporangiaceae; genus Terrabacter; species Terrabacter sp. P5_B1. The sequence goes on along the minus strand of NZ_JBFULD010000014.1, from coordinate 13,364 downwards.
GGCGAGCGCCCACCTGACGGCGTCGTCCAGCTGGTCGGCCTCCGTGACGCGACGACTCGTCAGTCCCATCGCGGCCGCGACGGCGGCGATGTCAGGGTTGTCGAGCTCGGTCCCGAACTCCGGCAGGCCGCCCTGCTCCTGCTCGAGCTTGACCATGCCGAGCCGTCCGTTGTCGAAGACGACGAGGACGACCGGCAGCCGGTAGGTCACGGCGGTGCGCAGGTCACCGAGCAGCATCATCAGTCCGCCGTCGCCGGCGAAGGCGACGACGGGACGGGTGCGGTCGAGGGCCTGCGCGCCGAGCGCCATCGGCATCGCGTTGGCCATGGAGCCGAGGTTGTAGGAACCGACCAGCCGTCGCGTGCCACGCATCGTGACGAAGCGCGCGAGCCACGCCGTCGACATGCCGGTGTCGCTCGTGAAGATCGTCGAGTCCGGCGCGAGGCGGTCGACGGCCGACGCCACCGCCTCCGGCCTGATCCGCTCGTCGGGGTTGTCGAGGACGGCTCGAGCCCGCCCGAGCAGTGTGTCGTCGTGACCCGGGTCGAGGAGCGAGCCCTGCCGCTCGTGCCACCGCTGGTATGCCGTCCGAGCCGTCTCGAGGTGGGCGCGGTCGGTGCGCCGGTCGAGACGTGGGACGAGACGTTCCAGCGTCGCCCTGGCGTCACCGACCATGGCGTGCTGCACGGGGGTGCGCCGGCCGACGTGCTCGCCGCGCGCGTCGAGCTGGATGACGGTCTTCCCCGTCGGGTACCAGTCGCGGTAGGGGAAGTCGGTGCCGACGAGGACGAGCACGTCGCAGTCGTCCATCGCCTTGGCTGCTGCAGGGTTGCCGATGAGCCCGGACTGGCCCACCTCGAAGGGGTTGTCGTGCTCGAGCCCCTCCTTCCCCTTGAGCGTCAGCACCATCGGGGCGGCGAGGACGTCGGCCAGCTCCAGCACCTGCGACCGGGCGTCGCGAGCGCCGCACCCGACGAGGAGCGTCACGGGGGCGTCGCCCGCCAGGGCGGCCACGGCTGCGTCGACCTGCGCGTCGGGTGCCGGCGCGGGCACCCCTGCGGGCGCGAACGTCGCAGGTCGGACCGACTTGTCGACCGGGAGGTCGCCGACGTCGCCGGGCAGGGTCAGCACCGCCACCCCGCGCATCGACTGGGCCGCGTTGACCGCCTGTTCGAGAAGGTAGGGCAGCTGCTCGGCCGACGACAGCGTCTGGCTCCACACGGACACGTCGGCGAAGAGGGCGTTGTTGTCGACCTCCTGGAAGAAGTCGGTGCCGATCTCGGGGCTCGGGACCTGGCCGCAGATGGCCAGGACCGGAGCGTGCGACTTCTTCGCGTCGTAGAGGCCGTTGAGCAGGTGGATCGACCCGGGGCCGACCGTGCCCATGCACACCCCGAGCGTGCCGGTGAGCTGGGCCTGCGCGCTGACGGCGAAGGCGGCGACCTCCTCGTGCCGCACCCCCACCCACTCGATGCGCTCCTCGGTGCGGATCGCGTCGGTCAGCGGGTTGAGGGCGTCGCCGACCACACCCCAGACCTGGGTCACCCCCGCGTCGGCTAACGAGGTGATGATGTGCTCGGCGACGGTGGTCATGTGCGGTCCTTCCGTGGCGGCGGACAGTTGGTGCCCGACCGGTGGGTGGCGGTCAGAGGTGCGCGGGCCGGGGGCCGGCGCCGAAGTGGTCGGCGCTGGCCATGGCCCAGTCGTGGGCCCAGTCCCGCGGCGGCTCGGCCAGCAGCTGGCCCGGGGCGAGCCAGTCGTAGAGCGCGGCATAGGACTGGTTGTCGGTCGCGGAGACGTTGAGCCGCAGGTGGTGCGGCGTCAGGTCCGCCGGGTCGGTGATCCCCATCGCCGCCATGATCCGCATGGCCTCGTCGACCGTCGCCTGCTGGTAGCGGTGGACGCGCTCGCTCTTGTCCCCGACGTCGAGCGCCCTGGCACGACGGGCGTTCTGGGTCGCGACGCCGCTCGGGCACTTGTCGGTGTGACAGCGCTGGGCCTGGATGCACCCCGCGGCCATCATCATCGCCCGGGCGGAGTTGGTGTAGTCGGCGCCCTGGATGAGCCGCTTGACGATGTCGTTGCCGGCCGCGACCTTGCCACTCGCCCCGATGCGCACGCGGTCGCGCAGACCCACGCCCACGAGCGCGTTGTGCACGGTCATCAGGCCGTGGGTGAGCGGCATGCCCACGTGGTCCTCGAACTCCAGCGGGGCTGCGCCGGTGCCGCCCTCGGAGCCGTCGACGACGATGAAGTCCGGGGTCGTGCCCACCTCCACCATCGCCTTGCACATGGCGAGGACGTCGACCCGCGAGCCGACGCAGAGCTTGAAGCCGGTCGGCTTGCCGCCGGCCAGCTCACGCATGCGGGCGATGAACTCGATGAGCTCGACGGGCGTGTGGAAGACGCGGTGGCTCGGCGGGCTGACGCACTTCTCGCCCTGCGGCACCTGCCGGATGTCGGCGATCTCCCGGCTCACCTTCGCCGCAGGCAGCACCCCGCCGATGCCGGGCTTGGCGCCCTGGCTCAGCTTGAGGGAGACGCACTTGACGGAGTCGCCGGACGCCTTGTCCGAGAAGCTGGCCGGGTCGAAGTCGCCGTCCTTGGTGCGCGCCCCGAAATAGCCCGTGCCGATCTCCCAGACGATGTCGCCACCGTTCTCGAGGTGGTACGGCGACAGGCCGCCCTCGCCGGTGTCGTGCGCGAACCCACCGAGCGCCGCTCCCTTGTTGAGGGCGCGGATCGCATTGGCGGACAGGGCGCCGAAGCTCATCGCCGACACGTTGAGCAGCGCCATGGAGTAGGGCTTGGTGCAGTCCGGACCGCCGACGAGGACGCGGGCGGGACGGTCCGGTGGGTCGGCCGGGGCCGCCGAGTGCACGAGGTACTCGTAGCCGACCTCGTTGACGTCGAGCTCCGTGCCGTAGGGGCGCTCACCGTGGATGCCCTTGGCCCGCTCGTAGACGACCGAGCGGGTGTCGCGGTCGAACGGCCGGCCGTCCCAGTCGCGCTCGATGAAGTACTGCTGCAGCTCGGGGCGGATGTCCTCGAGCAGGTAGCGCAGGTGACCGGCGACGGGATAGCGCCGCAGGATCGTGTGCTTGCGCTGGAGGAGGTCCCACGCCGCCAACGCGGCCGCACCTGCTCCGGCTCCCCCGACCACCCATCTGCTGCGACCCACGGCTGCCTCCTGCTCGATCGGACGGGCCGAGTGACGACCCCCGTGCGCCTGGAGCGCGCGCTCGGGCCGGCGCACTCCGTCGTTCGCGTCTCCCAGCGACCTACCCGCGAGACCGGGACGCCTACCTGAGAGGTTCCTGAGTCGGGGTCCCGCGGTGGGGCGGGCTCGCGCTGTCGTCCCGCGGGGCGGGATCGTCACAGGCACCGTCCAGCGAACAGCCAGTCACACCGGCCAGCACGACACCGAGTGCGTCAACGGCGGTCCCGGGCAGCCGCAGACCGACACCTGGCTGGCCCAGGAGCTTCCCACGAGGACGGTCGGCCACTTCAGGGTCCAGCGCAGGCGCACCTCCTGGGCCACGGTGGCTACTCCTACGGTGCCTGGTGCGCGGCGTCGCTGGCCATGCGTCACCCGAACGTCTACGGCGCCGCGGTCGTGCTCCAGGGTTATTTCCGCCCTGACTTCAGCGCGGCCTACGACCCTCTCAGCACCGACGGCTTGCGGAACTACGACCTCGTCGCCCTGGCGCGCAACGCGCCACCACCGTTGGCGATGTGGGTCCTGACCTCGCGAGATGACTCCCTGTCGTATCCGACGACGTCGAAGTTCCTCAGTGTCGCCCGGCCGCCGCTCGACGTCACCGCCACCGTCCTCGCGCACGGGGGCCACCGCCTCGACGTGTTCACCCCCTACGTGCCGAACGCCCTGACCTGGCTGGCCCAGACCCTGCCCGGGTTCCGTGCCTGAAGGAGGGCGTATGCCGCACGGCGGCACGCCGCCCGCGCCCCGCCCCGGCGCGCCGGTGAGGTCCCGCGCCCGCGGTCGACCCACGTCCCACCACGTCATTGCGGTGCTGCTCGGTCTGGCGGCGCTCGTGGGGCCAGCCGTGAGCGGGATCGTCTCGGGTCTGCTGCCTTCGCCCACGGCCGAGCCCCCACCCGGCCCCACCACGGCCCTCGCGAGCGGGGCTGCGACGGCAGGGGACCCTGGAGGCACGGGAGCCATGGGAGGCACGGGAGCCACGGGGGCACGGGGGCACGGGGGCCGCACGCGCGACACCGTCCGCGGGCTCCTCCGTTCCCAAGGGGCCCCTGACCCTCGTCGGGCTCGGCGACTCGGTGCCCTCGGCGGAGACCTGCGGCTGCTCCGGCTACGTCGAGCAGGCCGGCAGCCGGCTCGGGCAGCTGACCCACCGCAGCTGGGTGGTGCACAACGACGCCAACGGCGGCTGGACCACCGCCGACGTCGCGGGCGACCTCAGCTCCAGCCCGACCCGCGACCACCTTGCCAGCGCCGACCTCGTGCTCGTCGAGGTGGGCGCCAACGACTTCAACCTCGACGGCGTCGAGGACAGCAGCTGCTTCCCGGCTGCGGGGTCGGCGTGCTGGTCCTCGACGGTGGCCGGACTGCGCGACGGGCTGACTCAGATCATCCAGGCGGTCCGCAGCATCGACCACCGCCCGGACCTGCGCATCGCCCTGCTCGGCTACTGGAACATCACCGTCGACGGCTCGGTAGGGCGTGCGCTGGGCGAGAGCTACGTGCTCGGCAGCGACGCGCTCACCCGGCTCGTCAACGACACGATCCAGCAGGTGGCCACCACGACAGGGTCCGTCTACGTCGACGCCTACAGCCCGCTCAAGGGCCCCACCGGCACGCGCGACCCCACGGCCGACCTGCTCTTGGACGGCGACCACCCGAACGCCGACGGACACGCCCTCCTCGCCGGGGCCGTGGTGGACCAGCTCCGCACGACGGGAGCGGTGCCGGCCTGGACGACGCCCTGAGACCGTCCGCGCTCACGTCACCCGGTCGGGCGCTCGAGGCGCTCACTCGTTGTTGCGCTGCGCAGCCCGGTCACCGAGGGTCGTCAGCCGGTCGACGAGGGGGGATCCGAGCCGACGTCTCGCCTCGTGGCCCGGGGCCGTCCGGGCGCCCTCCCGCCCGGGCGCGTCCGGCAACAGCCGACCCATCAGCCCCATGAGGCGTGTCGTCGTCGCCGGAGCGAGCCCACGGAAGCGGATGCCGAGCCAGGCGAGCGGCGTGAGGACGACCATCGGCCGGCCGGCGAGCACGACGTCGACGATCCGCCGGGCGGCGCGCTCGGCGTCGACGGACACCACCGGGAGGGAGGCGGCCGAGGCGAACCAGGCGTACTCGGCCGCTGCGTCACCGCCGAAGCGGGCGTGCTGGTGACCACCGGTTCGCATGAGGCCGGGCACGATGGTCGTGGCCGTGACGCCACTCCCGCTGAGGGCCGCCGCGAGGCCGTCCGAGAAGCCGACGGCGGCGAACTTCGCCGTGGCATACGGCAGCAGGTGCGGCGGCGACACCATGCCCCCGATGGAGGTCACCGTCCCGATGCGCCCCCGTCCGCGACGACGCATGTGGGGCAGCACCGTCATGGCGGCATGGATGGGCCCCCAGGCCATGGTGTCCATCGCGTCCTCGAACTCGTGGAGGACGAGCGAATCGACGGGAGCGGTCTGGATGACCCCAGCCACGGTGACGAGGACCTCGATGGGGCCGACGGTGTGCTCGACCCGACCCACCAGCTCCCCGACGTCGTGCCGGTCCCGCACGTCGCACCGCTCCGCCGACACGGGGCCCCACTCGCTCAGGGTCCGTGCCGCGTCCTCGGTCTCCCCGGCGTCCCGAGCCGCGACCACCACCCGGTGGCCGCGCGTCAGCAGCTCCTTCGCGATGAGCAGTCCCAGCCCACGTGAGCCGCCGAGGACGACGGCCACCGGCCGGTCGGCGGCCGTCACGGGCGTCGCGCTCTCATCGATGTCGTCGGTCCGTCGGTCAGTCGGGTCCATGGTGCGCCTCCTGGCGGGTTTTCCCTCGTGCCGCCATGGGTAGGAGCCACGACATGAGGGCTCTCACCTGGCACGGCATCGAGGACGTCCGTGTGACCGACGTACCCGACCCCGTCATCGCTGACACCACCGACGCCATCGTGCGAGTCACGTCCACCGCCATCTGCGGCTCGGACCTGCACCTCTACCGGGTGCTCGCCCCCTACCTCCAGCCGGGGGATGTCCTCGGCCACGAGTTCATGGGCATCGTCGAGGAGGTCGGCCCGGACGTCGCCACGCTGGCCGTGGGTGACCGGGTCGTCGTGCCCTTCAACATCTCGTGCGGACGGTGCTGGATGTGCCAGCGCGGGTTCTTCGCGCAGTGTGAGACCACCCAGAACACCGCGTCGGGCAAGGGCGCCAGCCTCTTCGGCTACACGAGCCTCTACGGATCCGTGCCCGGCGGCCAGGCGGAGTACGTCCGGGTGCCGCATGCCGACTTCGGTCCGATCGTCATCCCGCACGAGCTGCCGGACGAGCGCTTCCTCTACCTGTCCGACATCCTGCCGACCGCGTGGCAGGCGGTGGAGTACGCCGACGTCAGCGCCAACGACACCCTCGCGGTCCTCGGACTCGGCCCCGTCGGGCAGCTCGCCGTCCGGGCGGCCCGCCACCGCGGGGTCGGACGCGTCATCGGGGTCGACCTCGTGCCGGACCGGATCGAGAAGGCTCGCGCCCACGGCGCCGAGGTCGTCGATGCGCGCGACACCGACGTCGCCGATGCGCTCGTCGAGATGACAGACGGCCGAGGACCCGATGCAGTGATCGACGCCGTGGGCATGGAGGCGCATGGAAACCCGTTGTCGGAGAAGGTGATCGGAGCAGCCAGCCGCCTGCCCAAGCCTCTCGCCCGAGGGGCCGTCGAACGCTTCGGCATCGACCGTCTGGCAGCACTGCACACCGCGGTCGCGGCCGTCCGCCGTGGTGGCACCCTCTCGATCAGCGGCGTCTACGGCGGCTCCGCCGACCCGATGCCGATGATGGAGCTCTTCGACAAGGGCCTCACGATCCGGATGGGCCAGTGTCACGTGCGCCGCTGGAGCGACGAGCTGCTCGACATCGTCCGGACCGACGACGACGTGCTCGGCCTCGAGAGCCTGGCCACGCACCGGGCCGGCCTCGACGACGCACCGGAGCTCTACCGCATCTTCCAGGAGAAGCAGGACGAGTGCCTCAAGGTGGTCCTCACGCCCTGAGGCGCGCGCCGCCCACCGCACGCAGCCCCCATCCACCGAGCAAGGAGATGTCGATGAGTGTGACGAGCTTCCAGGACCTGCCCCTGGCCGATCGCGACCGGGAGTGGGACGGCGGCGCCGCCGAGAAGCGGGTCCGTGAGTGGGCCGGCGCCACCGACGAGCCGAACGAGAAGTACCGCGACGCCCACGTCTGGTACGACGCCGACAACAAGGCGAACTTCACGGCATACAAGCTGCTCGTCGCGGATGTCGTGGACGGTCGCCTCCGGGCCGTGCCCCGCGGTGTCATGGCCGCGGCCGCCGTCATGCAGGGTTCGCGTGGGGGTGTGGACCTGCCCGAGAAGGACCGCGACCGCGTCCGCAGCCACCTCGCGAAGTACTACGCGAAGATGGGCGAGGACGCCCCGTGGGAGCGCGACTGAGCGTCTCGGTCACTCCGCGGCGTCCTCGAGCCGCAGTCGCGCGCCGCCGATCGACGGCAGGACGCCCGTGTCGGCGACCTCCAGCGCCACCTCGTGCAGCTTGCGGTTGGTGTTCTGGCTGGCCATCCGCAGCAGCCCGAACGCCTGGTCGCGCGTCACCTGGTGCCGGGTCATCAGCACGCCCATGGCAACGCCGATCTCGCGGTTGGTGACGAGCGCCTTCCGGAGGTGCTCGACCTGCTGCTGGTTGGACGACAACGCGACCGCCAGGGCACCGTGCGTCGCGAGCATGAGGCCGACGAGCTCGGCGTGCTCGTCGAAGGCGGCCACCTCGTCCGCGTAGATGTTGAGGCCGTCGATGCTCTCCTCCGTCTCGTGGCCGAGGCGGTAGCTCAGCATGCTCTGCACACCGAGCTCGCTCGAGACGCGCTCGCCGTACTCCGGCCACCGATCGTCGTGACGCAGGTCGCGCGGACGGTAGAGCGCGTCCTCGACGATGGCATCGAGGCAGGGACCCGAGCCCAGGGCGTACTGGATCTCGTCGGCGCGACGGGCCCGGTCGTCGGTCGCCGCGACCGTCCGGAAACGGCCGCGCTCGTAGGTCGTGATGCTCGCGCAGACAGCTCCCGGTACGCGGTCGACCGCGATCCGGACCACGGCGTCCAGGGCGTCGGCGGGTGCCATCGACTCGAGCTCGGCACCGAGCTGGCCGAAGGACTCGGCGACCACGCGCAGCTCGTCCTCGGCCTGCTGCTGCTCGTCGTCACCCATCCCTCACCGTCCCTTCTCACGTCGACCGTAGACCTTGGCGACAACGGAGGCGAGAGCCGATCGGGCGGCCACCGTCCCGGGTAGGTCATCAGGAGGCCAACCCCGAGGAGCACCTGCGTGTCGTCATGTCCATCAACCTGATCTACCTCATCGCCGGAGGAGCAATGTTCCTCGCAGCGGTGCTCCCCTCCGTGCTCGACCGGTATGCCGTGTCGGCCGCGATGGTTCTTCTCCTCCTCGGCATGGCCATCGGACTGCTCCCCCTGCCCGAGGGGATGCGCCTCGACCCCGTCGCCATCCGGCCGCAGGTCGAACGGGTCACCGAGTTCACGATCCTGGTCGCGCTCATGGGTGTCGGCCTCGCCATCGACCGCTCGCTGGACTGGCGCAGCCGTGCCTCGTGGGCCGCCTGGTCGCCGACGTGGCGACTGCTGGCCATTGCGATGCCCCTGACGATCGCGTCCGTGGCTCTGCTCGGGTGGGGGCTCGGGATCGCGCCGGCGGCCGCGCTGCTCCTCGGGGCGGCCCTCTCCCCGACCGACCCCGTGCTGGCCAGCGACGTCCAGGTCGAGGGACCACGCGTCGACACCGCCGACACCGCCGACACCGCCGACACCGCGAGAGCTCCGGACGATGCGCCGGACGATGCTTCAGAGGACGCTCCGGGGTCTCCTCCCGACGACGACCAGGCACTGGGCGAGCCCGTCGACGAGAAGGACGACGTGCGCTTCGCGCTGACCTCCGAGGCCGGCCTCAACGACGGTCTCGCCTTCCCGTTCGTCACGGCGGCCCTGCTGCTCGCGTCGGCCGGAGGACTCTCCTCGGTGGGTTCGTGGGGTCTCCAGTGGTTCGCGTGGGACCTCGTCGGCAAGGTCGTCATCGGCGTCGCCGTGGGCATCGCGGTCGGCTGGGGCCTGGCCCGCATCGCCTTCCGGTCCTCCCGGCGCTCGCTGCGTCTCGCCGAGCAGGGTGAGCCGCTCCTCGCCCTGGCGGCTCTCGTCCTGACGTACGGCGCCAGCCAGCTCGTCGGCGGTTACGGGTTCCTCTCGGTCTTCGCGTGCGGCATGACCCTGCGCGCGGCCGAACGCAACCACCACTACCACCGCTCGATGCACGAGGTGGTCCAGCGGCTCGAGCGTCTGCTGACGTTGATCATCCTGCTCATGCTGGGCATGGCCATGACCAAGGGGGTGCTCGGCGAGCTCGACTGGCGCGGGGTGGTGATCGCCCTCGCCCTCGTCTTCGTCCTGCGCCCACTCGCCGGGTGGGTGAGCCTGCGCCTGCGGGCCCGTCCAGCGAGTCTGCCGGGAGGCCTCGGCCGGCGCGAGACGCTCGCGACGGCGTTCTTCGGGGTTCGTGGCATCGGCTCGATCTACTACCTCTCCTTCGCGGCCGGCGAGCACGCCTTCTCCGAGGAGCGCTGGCTGTGGTCCACGGTCGCCTTCACGATCCTGCTGTCGGTCATGGTGCACGGGACCCTCGCGACGCCGGTCATGCACTATCTCGAGCGCCGCCGTGAGCGCGCGGGTGTGGCAGAGCTCGCCTGACGCATACGCTCCGCTCCGAACGGACCACGCACGCCAGCAGGACGAGGCGGGTGTGCATGCCGCCCGCGCGGGTATGACTCCTCGGGAGGCTCGAGCCAGCGGCCCCCGACCCCGCGCCGACGTCCCCTCCCTCGGTGGGCGTCGGGCGTGTGCACCGAGAGGCAAACCGGTTGAGTCCCGTCATCGCATCAGTTCCAGCAGGCCACGTCTACGTCCGACACCTGTCGCCCCCCGACGGCCGGACGACGGTCATCCGCCTGCCCGACCCGCGTCCACGCGCCGACGTCCCCGACGCGCAGTGGTGGCCGCCACGGATGCTCGAGCCGGGGTGGGTCGACGAGCACGCTGACGAGTTCGACGTCATGCACGTGCACTTCGGCTTCGATGCCCTCTCGCCCGACGACCTCGCAGACGTCGTCTCCAGCCTGCGCCGTCACGGTCGACCGCTCGTCATCACCGTGCACGACCTGCGCAACCCGCACCACCTCGACCGAGGACTGCACGACGCCCAGCTCGGGGTCCTCGTCGAGGCAGCGGACGCCGTCCTGACGCTCACCCCCGGCGCGGCCGCGGAGATCGCGGCACGTTGGGGGCGTGAGGCGACCGTCGTCCCGCACCCGCATGTCGTCGAGGAGCCGCGACTGTCGCAGCCGCGGGCGCCCCACCCGGACTTCGTCATCGGCGTCCACGCCAAGAGCCTGCGCGCGGGCATGGACCCGTTGCCCGTCATCGAGGACATCGTCGCCACCCTGCCCGACCTTCCCGGGGCCCGGCTGCGGGTCGACGCGCACACCGACGTCATGACGCCGGGCCACCCCCGCCACGCCACCGACCTCGAACCGCGGCTGCGCGAGCTCGCCGACCGCGGCCAGGTGGACCTGCACGTGCACGACTACTTCACCGACGACGAGCTCTGGGACTATCTCCAGTCGCTCGACGTGTCGGTCCTGCCCTATCGCTTCGGGACGCACTCCGGCTGGCTCGAGGCGTGCTACGACCTGGGCACCACGGTCGTGGCGCCGGACTGCGGCTACTACGCCGAGCAACGCCCGTGCCTGCGCTACAGCACGCCGGGCTCGCCCGGGTCGCTGGGCGAGAGCAGCGTCCCGGCGCTGCACGACGCCCTCGTGCGCGCCTACCGGGACCGTCCGTCGTGGCGCGCCGACCCGGAGGAGCGCCGACGCGAGCGCCAGGAGATCGCCCGCGTCCACGAGCAGGTGTATGCCGCCGTGCTTGCCGCCGTGGCCGAGCGGGGTGCGTCGTGCACGTCGTAGTCCTGGCTGCCTCCAAGCACCCGATCGCCGAACCGTTTGCCGGTGGCCTGGAGTCCCTGACGTGGCATCTCGTCCGCGGCCTTCGCCGCAGCGGCGTCGAGGTGACCCTCTTCGCCGGTCCCGGCAGCGACCCCGCGCTCGGGGCGACCGAGCTCGACGTCGCGCCGCTGCACCTCAGCGACACGGCCCGTGCCGACGTGTCGATGGTGCCGGACGCCTGGCTGCGTGAGCACCACGCCTACCTGCAGGTCATGCTGTCCCTCCAGGGGCGTGACGACGTCGATGTCGTGCACAACAACAGCCTCCACCACCTCCCGGTCGCCATGGCCGAGTCGCTCCGTGCACCGGTGCTGACGACCCTCCACACCCCACCCACCCCGTGGCTCGAGCCGGCGATCGCGATCGGCTCGCGATCCCGAGGTCGCCTGCAGCGCAGTCGCTTCGTGGCCGTCAGCCAGCACACCGCAGACTCGTGGTCGCACGTTGCCTCGCCGGTCGTCGTGCACAACGGTGTCGACGTCCGGCGCTGGGTCGCCGGACCCGGCGGCGACGACCTCGTGTGGGTCGGCCGCATCGTCCCCGAGAAGGCCCCCCATCGCGCCATCGCCATGGCGCGGGCCTCCGGGCGACGCCTGCGCATCGCCGGACCCGTGGGTGACGCCGGCTACTTCGCCCGGCACGTCGCGGACGAGCTCGACGAGGACGTGTCCTACGTCGGCCACCTCGACACGGACGGCCTGGTGGCGCTGGTCGGCAGCAGCGCGGCCATGCTCGTCACGCCGGAATGGGACGAGCCCTACGGCCTCGTCGCTGCCGAGTCGCTGGCGTGCGGCACCCCGGTGGTTGCCCTGGACCGCGGCGGTCTCCGGGAGTTCGTCGCGCCGGGGGTCGGTCTCCTCCTCCCGCCCGACGCGGGGGGCGCCGAGGCTGCGCAGGCCGTGGCGACGGCCGTCCGGCTCGACCGGGCCGCCTGCCGCGCGCACGCCGTCGCCGCGTGCTCGGTGGACGGGATGGTCGAGAGGTACCTCGACCTCTACCGGTCGATCTCCCACCTTCGAGGTGCAGCGTGATCGGCTACTACGTCCACCACCACGGCCTGGGCCACCTGACCCGCCTGGAGGCCGTCGCCGAGCACCTGAGGTCCCCGGTGACAGGTCTCAGCTCGCTGCCCTCGCCCCCGTCGTGGGGCCAGGACTGGGTCCAGCTCGAGCGCGACGACCGTGTGCCGCCGGCGGCCGCCCTGCTCGCCGATCCCACCGCGCACGGCGTGCTGCACTGGGCACCCCAGCACGACCCCGGCCTGGCGGACCGCATGGCCGCGGTCGCCGAGTGGATCCGACGTGCCCGCCCCTCCCTCGTCGTCGTAGACGTGTCCGTCGAGGTCGCCGTGCTGAGCCGGCTCTGCGGCGTGCCGGTCGTGGTGCTCGCGATGCCGGGCGTGCGCACCGACCGAACCCATTCCCTGGCCTACGACCTCGCCGACGCCCTGCTCGCGCCGTGGCCGGAGACCGCGCACACCGACGGTTGGCCCCCGGCCTGGCTCGCGAAGCTCTGGGCGGTCGGGGCGCTGTCGCGCTTCGACGGCCGAGAGCCGGCCCGGACACCGGGTGAGGACTCCGGGTACGCCGTCGGCACCGATGCGCTCCACTTCGGGCAGTCGATGAGCCCGGCCGAAGCCACGACAGCAGCACGACGCGTCCTGCTCGTTTGGGGCGGCGGTGGCCACGGCACGTCGGCAGCGCAGGTCGCGGCGGCCCGAGCCGCCACCCCCGGCTGGGACTGGGTCGAGCGCGGACCCGGCTCGCCCTCACCCGACCTGTGGTCCGAGCTGGCGGCCGCCGACGTCGTGGTCACCCACGGCGGCCAGAACGCCGTGGCCGAGGTCGCCGCCGCCCGACGGCCCGCGGTCGTGGTCGCCCAGCCCCGCCCCTTCGACGAGCAGGTGGCCACGGCGCGGGCGGTCGACCGCCTGGGAGCGGCCGTCGGGCTCGACACGTGGCCCGAAGCCGCGAGCTGGCCCGGCATCCTGGACCGAGCCGTCCGCCGCGGTGGCGAGGGGTGGCGTGCGTGGTCCACCGGCCGCGGGGCCGTGTCCGCCGCTGCCCGACTCGACGC
>NZ_JBFULD010000013.1:0-26662 GCF_056400505.1 Terrabacter sp. P5_B1 | reverse complement strand
GGTGGGAGCTCGACGGGCGGATTGCGAGACGACACGGTCGCGCACATCGCCACCCGCGTCGGGGCACGCGCGGACGACCCGGTGTACGCACAGGCCCTGCTCTCGGAGCTCGGTGCCCACGCGCTGGCGCAGCTGCTCCTGGCCGCGGGCGTGACGAGGAGCGGGTCCGGTGCACACGTCGACACGGTGCGTCGGATCCTCGGCGCGTTCGGGTCACTCGTCATCACGGGGACGAGCCATCGTCCACCTCCGGGCACTGACCCGCGGACTCGCGCTCAGCTGGCGTCGGGGGCGGCACTGCTCGCAGACGACCTCGTCGCAGGGGTCAACACGGTCCGTGTCGACCCGTCGGGAGGCGGCCGCGCGACCGGGGCCTGGCTGCTGGGACAGCTGCTCTCGGGGGCGCGCGCCGCCGGCGACGACCGACGGCTACCCGCGCGACTCACCCGACGTGCTGCCGCCGCAGCCGCTACCGCTGAGATCGCCGAGACCCGCGACGCGGACTCCGAGATGCGGCACGGCACCACCGTGCGCGCCGACGGCGCGGAGGCCTTCGCCTCCTGGTTCGACGACGCCGGACGGACCGGCGACGCCTTGGCTGTCCTCCTCGAGAACGTGGGCGACGACCCCGCCGAGCAGGCTGCGCTGCTGGCCGAGCCGTTGCCCGGATCGGGGGTCGCTGGTGGCGCACTGTCGAACTCCCGAGGCGACCGCCTGACCTTCGGCGAGTACCTTGTGCGACGCTGGATCACCCACGAGGCCAACGGAATCGAGAGCCACCCCGATCTGTGCCTGTCGACCGACGCCGATCTCGCCCGACTGCTGCCCAGTGTCTCCTCGGCCAACGATGCGGGTGCTGCCGAGACCCGTGCGCGCGTCATGCTCGAGCTCTCCCGCACGAGCGCGCACGCGATGCTCGAGGCCTCGACGACACGGATCTACACCCAGGCGACGGCGCCGGTCGAGAACTTCGTCGTCGACTGGTTCGCGGCGATGCGCGAGAACGTCGACCTCGCGCTGACGACACCGCTCCAGGCGTCTGGACCAGCTCCGAGATACTCCGCCGCAACCTCGCTCGGCATGCAGCCGTGGCTCGACAGCAGCGAGCTGACAGGCGTCGTCGGGGCGCTCGCGGTCGACACCGGGATGGGACTGCACGCGAAGGACGCCGGCGCGGCATACCACCGGCTCGTCGACCACGAGCTCGCAGCTGCGGAGACGTCCGCCGGGGCTGGTGTCGACATGCGCCGCGACATCGTGCGCCTCGGGTTCCTCGACCAGGCGGCGTCGGCCGCCCTCGTCGCCGTCGCGCGACGTCAGGACGCCCTCAACCGCTCGGCGTGGCAGGGGCTCGCCGAGGCGGGGCACGCGATCGACGAGATCCGCCGTGGTCCGATGGGGCTGGTGTCGATGGTCCACACCTACGCGGAGGGCGGGACGCTGCGGACCACCAGTGACGACCTCGTCATCGCGCTCGTGCGCTCTGACGTCGAGCTGTCCCAGACCGAACGCGACGACGCCCGGCGCGCGGATCTGGTGACCCGCATCGAAGCGCTCGCCGGTGGGCGCGCCGACGTGGGATCGACGATCACGATCGGCGCCGGACGCGCACCCCTGCTCCCGACGGTCGACGACCTTCGGGCCGCGCGCCAGGTGGAGATCCGGGCCGCCGCCGACGCCGTGCTCGACAACCAGACGGGCAGCTCCGCCGGCTCGGCCACGGAGCGGTTCAGGCAACGAACAGCCCCCGCCGACCAAGTCCACACCATCGAGCCTCGGGACGGCCGTCTGCCCGAGCTGGAACGGTTGACGCCCGGGCGGTCTCGGGGCGTACACACCGTGCCCGACGAACGCGCCCTGCACGAGCTCTTCGACCAGCTGACCGTGGGCGCCGCACGGCGCTCTCGACCAGAGTACAAAGGCGACTGGTTCGAGCGTCCAGACGGCATAGAGGTGGGCCTGAGGTCCGACTCGCGCAGCGGCGGTGCGACGATCGACGTGCACTACCCCGACGACCAGGTACGGAAGGTCCACATCCAGTGACGCTCGAACAGCCCAGGCGTTCAGTCGTGGAAGAACTGCTCGTCTCCACCATCTACGACTGGATCGACCTCGGATTCCTGCGCTCCACCGTGCGGGAGATGACCGGCGCCGGACCCGCGGAGCTCCACGCGGCCGCTATGACGGTCGTGGCGCAGCTCGTGACAGGTGGGCTCGTGGCCGCCGGGGACGTCGCCGACGGGGGCTTCCGGGCCTGGGACTGCTCGCGCGGCCAAGCCGTCTCACGTATCGACCGGGAGTGGCGTGCCGAGTCCGACCCCGAACTCTGGCCGTTCCAGGTGGCCGCGCTCGCCCCGACGCACGAGGGTCTCACCGTGATCGAAGCGGTCCTGTCGCGCGAAGGTGACGACGGTTCCTGGGAAGAGCGCATGTTGCGGGACCCCTTGGCCGCGGCCCACCCCCTTGACGATTGAGCGTGCTTCGCTGGGACTCACATCCCACTCCGCCTCAAGGACGGCCATCGGGGCGGCCCGAACTGACTTGTCTGGTCAAGCAAGCGGATCACGCCAAGTGGCTTGCTGCCGTGCCGTGCCGGAGTCCATTCCGGCTCTGCGACTAGCCTCGGATCCATGGTGACGACGCGGGCCTACCTCGAGCGGACTCCGGTCGCGTTGGCCCATCGGGGCGGGTCGCTCTACGCGCCGAACCTGGGGCTCGAGAACACCATGACCGCCTTCGGCAACGCGGTCGCCCTGGGCTACACGCACCTCGAGACCGACGTCCACGTCACGAGGGACGGGAGGCTCGTCGCCTTTCACGACACCGTCCTCGACCGGGTCAGCAACGCGCACGGGCGGATCCGAGACCTGCCGTGGTCCGACGTGGCGCACGCCGAGGTCGGTGACGGTGGGCGGATCCCCCTGCTGAGCGAGTTGCTCGATGCGTGGCCCGCCGTCAACCTCAACATCGACCTCAAGGCCCCCGGAACGGCCGAGCCCCTGTGGCGCCTCATCGAGGAGCGGGGCCTGCACGACCAGGTCTGTGTCGGCTCTTTCTCCCAGCGCAACATCTCGCAGTTCCGGCGGCTCTCGCAGGGAACGGTCGCGACGGCCGCCGCCCAGGTCGGCACGGCGTTGGCCCGATTCGGGCCGCGTGCGCTCACCGCGGTGCTCCGCACCCCGGCCGACGTCTTCCAGGTCCCGTCATCGATCTCCCTGCGCGACAGGGCCGTTCAGGTGGTCACCGAGCGCCTCGTCGAGACGGCACACCGCTACGGCAAACAGGTCCACGTCTGGACCATCGACGACGCCGACGAGATGCGGCGTCTCCTCGACCTCGGTGTCGACGGCCTCGTCAGCGACCGCATCGACGTGCTCAAGGACGTGCTCGTCGAACGTGGTGGGTGGACCGGCCGCGACTGAGCCGACCGACCGGCCTGTCACCGGCACCCGCGGCGCGGAGGACGGCGTAACGCCMTCGGGTCAGCGGACGAGGACGTGGCCCCGCGACGTGCTGAGGCGGGTCCACCGGCCGTGGGCCGCGATCGACGCGCCCTCCCCCGCTCGGGTGAAGCCCAGCACATGGGCACCGAACGCGAGCCCGGCGGCGATGGGCGGAACGGTGTCGCTCATCGCCCCCCACGTGCGCCGTCGGAGCGAGGCGACCGCATGACCGCCGGCGTTGGCAGGAGTGCCCTCCGCGACCTGCGAGATGCCTTGGAGCGCAATGGATTCGATGACCTGGCCATCGAGCTGACCAACCGGCTCCCAGCCGTCACGCGGCGGCGTGAGTCCGCTCCACGGAGCCCGCACGGTGGTCGGGGGGACGCTGAGCAGGGCACCGGCCCCCTCGCGCGCCAGACGGTCGTTGACCGACGCGATCGACACGGTCGCGTCGACCGCGGCCGACGGGGCGATCGTGACGACGCGCATCCCGAGCACCGTGCCGTCGCCCATGAGACCGGTCCCCTCGAGGACCGCGACGGTCGTGACGAGCAGCTTGCCGAGCACCTGGAGGCGCACCGCGCCGTCCGGGTTGGCCCGGCTCGCGCGGGCGAGATAGGTGCCGAGGTCGGCGAGCCCGCGCGGGTCGCCGAAGTCGATGCGCGCAGTGTCCGTCACCGACGCCGCCTGCGGAACGGCGCAGGCTCGCCGAGGTGGACCCGGACCGACGCACGCTCGTCGGGTCGCATGCGCCGTGGCGCCTCGCTCGCGAAGTCGTAGAGCGCGAGCTCGGTCTCGGCGACGGCGTAGACCGGTCGCTCACCGTCGCCCACGCCATCGGGGTCGGTCACGATGTAGGCGACGTCGAAGCCCGCCCCGCCGATCCGCGAGACCCACATCTGGATCTCCACCGGCGCGTGCCGGAAACCCAGCGGCCGGCGGTACTCGATCTCGTGACGCGACACGAGCACGCCCTCGTCGAGCATCGTCTTGTCGCCCGCTCCCCCGCCGTCGAACCAGTCCCGGAAGGCGATGACGCGCGCATCCTCGAGCAGCCRCAGGAACTGCACGTTGTTGATGTGGGCGTACGCGTCCATGTCGGACCAGCGCAACGAGACCTGCGCGGCATACGGCCCCGCCTGCGGTTCGGCCTCGAGTGGGGCGCCGGTCGCGTCGCTCGTCTCCGTCATGGGCCCCATCCTTCCAGCCCTGGACGGTCACGCTCGTCCACATCCCCTCCGTGGACGGGCCGTGCGTCCACAGCCTGCGTATGCCGGTCGGGCCGGTCGGTGGGGCCACGTAGGTTGGGTGCCATGACGTCACCCCCCACCTCGGCCCCCTCCGCACCGTCCGTCGCCGACGTCGAGCCCGCCCTCCGCGACCGAGCGACCACCGCGCTCCGACGGCTCGTCGGCCGAGAGGACGTCGACTTCCGTGACGGCCAGCTCGAGGCGATCAACGAGCTCGTGGCCGGGCGGCGGCGCGTGCTCGTCGTGCAGCGCACAGGATGGGGCAAGTCGGCCGTCTACTTCGTGGCCACGGCCCTCCGCCGGGCCGAGGGCGCCGGTCCCACCGTCATCGTCAGCCCCCTGCTGGCCCTGATGCGCGACCAGATCGCGGCTGCCGAGCGCGCGGGCATCAAGGCCGTCACGCTCAACTCGACGAACGCCGAGGAGTGGGGCGCCGTGTCCGGCGCGCTCGCACGCGGCGAGGTCGACGTGCTGCTCGTCAGTCCCGAGCGCCTCAACAACCCTCGCTTCCGCGACGAGCAGCTGCCTGCGCTCGCCGCGACGTGCGGCCTGCTCGTCGTCGACGAGGCACACTGCATCAGCGACTGGGGCCACGACTTCCGTCCCGACTACCGCCGCAWCCGCGACCTGCTGACGACGCTGCCCGAGCGCACGCCGGTCCTCGCGACGACCGCGACAGCCAACGCCCGCGTCGTCACCGACGTCGTCGAGCAGCTCGGTGCCGGCGGCCGCGACGTCCTCACGCTGCGCGGTCCCCTGGCCCGGGCGTCGCTGCGCCTCGGCGTGCTGCCGCTCGCGGCCCCGGAGCAGCGCCTCGCCTGGCTCATCGCGCACCTGGGCGATCTGCCCGGTTCGGGCATCGTCTACGCACTCACGGTCGCCGCCGCCGAAGATGTCGCAGCGGCCCTCCGCGAGGCAGGCCACCAGGTGGCCGCCTACACCGGACGCACCGAGCCGTCCGAGCGGATCCGGCTCGAGGAGGCCCTGCGCGACAACGAGGTCAAGGCCCTCATCGCGACCTCGGCCCTCGGCATGGGCTTCGACAAGCCCGACCTCGGTTTCGTCCTGCACCTCGGCGCCCCGTCGTCGCCGGTCGCCTACTACCAGCAGGTCGGTCGCGCGGGACGCGCCACCGACCGTGCCGACGTCCTGCTCATGCCCGGCCCCGAGGACAAGGACATCTGGCGCTACTTCGCCTCGGCCTCCATGCCCAAGCAGGACCAGGCCGACGCCGTCGTGCGTGCCCTGTCCGAGTCCCCCAAGGCGCTGTCGACGGTGGCACTCGAGAGCATCGTCGACGTGCGCCGCACCCGCCTCGAGTTGCTCCTCAAGGTGCTCGACGTCGACGGCGCGGTGCACCGCGTGCCCGGCGGCTGGACCGCCACGGGTGAGCCATGGACCTATGACGCCGAGCGCTACGGGCGGGTCACCGAGGCCCGCGAGCGCGAGCAGCAGCTCATGGTCGACTACGAACGCACGGACCGCTGCCGCATGGCCTTCCTGCAGGAGACCCTCGACGACGACTCCGCCGAGCCCTGCGGCCGGTGCGACCGRTGCGTCGAGCCGTGGTTCGACACGACGATCCCCGAGGCCGCCGTCAACACGGCCCGGTCACGTCTCGAGCGTCCCGGGGTCGTGCTGCAGCCGCGCGCCCAGTGGCCTTCCGGCATGGACCGACTCGGTGTGCCGCTCAAGGGGAAGATCGCGTCCTCGGTGGGCATGGACGAAGGCCGAGCCGTCGCCCGCCTGAGCGACCTCGGGTGGGGCCAGCGTCTGCGCGAGGTGCTCCGCGGCGAGGACCGGGAGGTCCCGGCCGAGGTCCTGCGAGCCTGCGTCGACGTCCTCGCGGGGTGGGGCTGGCGGGAGCGGCCCGCGGCGATCGTGTCGGTCCCGTCGCGCCGACGGCCACGGCTCGTCGGCTCGTTGGCCGAAGGCATCGGTCGGCTCGGGCGCCTGCCCTACCTGGGGGCGCTCGACCTCGTCGAGGGCGGCCCCGTCGGTGAGCCGGGCGGCAACAGCGCGTTCCGCCTGGCCAACGTCTGGGGCCGTCTCGCGGTGGGGCCCGAGCTCGGCAACGCCCTCACCGGCATCCCCGGGCCAGTCCTGCTGCTCGACGACGTGAGCGACTCCCGCTGGACGCTGACCGTCTGCGCTGGCCTGCTCCGTGAAGCCGGTGCACCGGCGGTGCTCCCGATGGCCCTCGCCATGGAGGCGTGACGCGAGTCGCGGGCTGTGACGGCCACCCGACCGCGGGCCACTAGGGTCGTGCTGTGACTGCACACGTCCCCTCCGAGCCGCGCCCGCTCCCCCCGCTCGAGGACCTCCTCGAGGTGCTGACCCTCAAGGACGTCGGGACGGCCCAGATCGCCGTCACGGACGTCCAGGGGCGCGATGCGGCGGAGTCGATCGGTGCCACGTCCGCGCGGGTCTTCGAGGGCCGCAGCCAGAAGATGCCCCACGGTCGCGTGTTCGGCGGACAGGTCCTCGCCCAGTGCGTCATGGCCGCCGGCATCACCGTGCGCGACGTCAACGACGGCGACGGGTCGCGCCCCATCCACTCGCTCCACGGCTACTTCATGCGGCCGGGCGACGACACGCTGCCGATCCGCTTCGCGGTCGAGGAGATGCGCGACGGCAACTCCTTCTCCACCAGGCGCGTGCACGCAGTGCAGAAGGGCGCGCCGATCATGTCGATGACCTGCTCCTTCCAGGAGCGGGCCGGTGGCCTCGACCACCAGAACGCGATGCCGCACGTGACCGGACCCGAGGGGCTCACCTCGCTGGCGGACGCCTTCCGCGGCGTCGACCACCCCGGCGCCCGCCACATCGCAGAGGCGCGCCCCATCGAGCTGCGGCCCGTCGAGAGCAACATGTTCCTCGATGCCGGTCCCGAGCAGGTCGCGACGAACCACGTGTGGATGCGTGCCGTCGACCGGCTCCCCGACGATCCCCTGCTGCACGCCGCGGTCCTGGCCTACTCGAGCGACTACTCGCTGCTCGAGCCGGTGCTCCGCCGGCACGGCCTCGTCTGGACCGACCGACGGCTCCGGGTCGCGAGCCTGGACCACTCGATGTGGTTCCACCGCGACGTCCGCGCCGACGATTGGCTGCTCTACGTCCAGCAGTCGCCGTCCGCCGTGAGCGGCCGAGGCCTGTCGATCGGCGAGATCTTCAGCCAGGACGGCACCCTCGTCGCCACGACGGCCCAGGAGGGCATGGTCCGCGTCAAGCAGCCCTGACGCACGCCAGCCCGGCGGCGGCCCTCCGCGTCGTCGGGTCAGGACGCGTCAGCACGCGCGAGCGCCTCGTCACCACACGCACACCCCGAGGGGTGGTGTGACGACGGGGCGCTCGAGTGGGCGCGTCAGGCMGTGGTGCGCAGGACCGCGACGTCGTGCCCGTCGAGTCCGACGCCGTGCGAGTCGACGATCGGGGCCCGCCCCCAGGACGCGAGCACGTGCTCGACCTCGCCGTCGAAGGGCACCACCTGCGCGCGCCCGGCCAGGTTGGCGACGACATGGACGGACCCGCGCGACATGATGATCCACTGCGCGTCCTCGTCGAACCGCACCGACGTGGCGCGGAGGTCGCCGGACGCGACGTCGGGCTGGGTCCGGCGGATCTTGATCAGCTCACGGTAGAAGTGCAGCATCTCGTTGTGCCCGGGCGCGTTCGGCTCGCTCCAGTCGAGCACGCTGTGCGCCCGCGTCGCGGGGTCCTGCGGGTCGGGCACGTCAGCCTCGTCCCACCCGTGCGCGGCGAACTCGGCACGCCGCCCGGAGCGGACGGCTTCTGCGAGCCAGTCCTCCTCGAACGAGGTGAAGAACGCGAACGGGGTGCTGGCCCGCCACTCCTCACCCATGAAGACCATCGCCGTGAAGGGAGAGATCAGGTAGAGCGCGGCCCCGATGGCCTGCCGCCCCGGCGAGACCTGGTCGCTGATGCGGTCGCCGGTGGCGCGGTTGCCGACCTGGTCATGGGTCTGGAGGTAGGCGAGGAACTGGTGCCCCGACCGCGACTCCTGATCGACGCGTGAGCCCCAGACAGAACCGCGGAACGTCGACATGCGGCCGTCGTGGAGGAAGGCGTCGGAGAGCGTCTTGGCCAGCACGGAGACGGGACCCCCCTCGGGCCAGGCCTCGGTGCCACCGGCGAAGTCGGCGTAGTAGCCCTGCGTCTCACCCGTCAGCGCGACATGGAGCGCGTGGTGGATGTCGTCGTCCCACTGCGCCGTCATGCCCCGGCCGCCCTCGCCGGTCGGTGTCACCATGACGGCGTCGTTGAGGTCACTCTCGGCGATGAGGTCGAGCGGACGTCCGAGCTCCGTTGCGAGAGAAGCGGTCTCGTCGGACAGCTGGGCGAGGACGTGCGGGTCCGACTCGTCACGCAGCTCGTGCACGGCGTCCAGACGCAGCGCGTCGACGTGGAAGTCACGGAACCAGCGCAGGGCGTTGTCGATCACCCAGCGGCGCACCTCGTGGCTGCCGTCGGCATCGAGGTTGACGGCCGGCCCCCACGGCGTCGTGTGGGTGTCGGTGAAGTAGGGCCCGAACTCGGCGAGGTAGTTGCCCGTGGGTCCGAGGTGGTTGTAGACGACGTCGAGGCAGACCCCGAGGCCGCGTGCGTGGCACGCGTCGACGAAGCGCTGGAACGCGGCGGGACCGCCGTAGGCCTGCTGGACGGCATACGGCGCCACCCCGTCGTAGCCCCAGCCGTGCGTCCCTCCGAAGGCCGCGACGGGCATGACCTCGACGACGTCGACACCGAGGTCGACGAGGTGCCCCAGGTGGGCGATCGCCGCGTCGAAGGTGCCGTCAGGCGTGAAGGTGCCGATGTGCAGCTCGTAGACGACCCCGCCGAGTACGCCACGGCCGTCGCGAGTGCCACGCCAGCTCCCGTCGCCCCAGGTGTGCGCGGCCGCGTCAAAGGTGCGGCTCGCCCCGTGGACGCCGTGCGGCTGCCACGCGCTGCGCGGGTCGGGGCGCGGATCCCCACCGTCGAGGCTGAACGAGTAGTCCATCGTGCCCGTGTCGGGGCGCAGCCACGACCACCAGCCACCGTCCTCGCCGCTCATGGGGTGTCGTCGGACAGCCGTCGTCGGCTCGTGCTGCCCCTCGAGCGGCGTGACGAGGATGTCGACGCGGGACGCGGAGGGCGCCCAGACGCGGATGGTGTCGGTCTCGGGGGTCATGACTCGTCCCGTACCCGCACGAGCAGGGCGACGGGCAGCCCTGCGGCACCCACGACGTCCGCGAGAGGTGTCGGTCCACCGTCGAAGGTCCGCGAGGAGATGACGTCGGACCAGCGGCCCTCGGGCAGCTCGACGGTGGCCTCGCCGTAGCCGCCCGCGTCCGCGAGCCGTCCGGCCAGACGGGTGACGACCGTGACGACCTCGACCGCCTCGCCCGTGCCGCGACCGAACGCCACGGCATGTTCGGACGTCGTCGCCACGGGGAGGTACGTCGCGTGCTCGCCCGTGAAGAAGTCCGCCCGTTCCCGGCGCGTGCGCAGGGCTGCACTCGTCACGAGCAGCTTCTCGTCGTGCAGGTCGGCCGGGGCGCCCCCACCGTCGAGACGTGCGAGGCGATCCCGGCGCTCCGCGTAGTCGACGGCACGGCGGTTGTCCGGGTCGACGAGGGAGAGGTCGACGAGTTCGGTGCCCTGGTAGACGTCGGGCACACCCGGCATCGTCAGCTGGACGAGCTTCTGACCGAGCACGTTGGCCCGCGCCTCGAGCCTCGTCGACTCGACCCAGGACTCGACATGAGCCACGATCTCCGGCGTCGTCACGACTCCGGCGACGAAGCGCTCGACAGCCGACTCGTACGCCTCGTCGGGCTGGGTCCACCGCGTGTAGAGCTTCGACTCCCGAATCGCCTTGATGGCGTAAGCCTGCAGCCGGTCCTCGCTGATCGGCCATGCGCCGACCAGGGTCTGCCACAGGAAGTACTCGGTGAGCACGTCGAGCTCCTCGGCTCGCACCGGTGCAGCGAGCTCGCGGGCCGTCCGCACCCAGGTCGTCCATCCGTCGGGTCGCTCGGCGAGGACGAAGAGCCGCGACCGGACGTCCTCGGCGCGCTTGGTGTCGTGGGTCGAGAGCGTCGTCATCGACTGCGGCCACGCGCCCAGCAGATCCTGCGCGAACTCGTGGAAGTCCTGGGTCGGCACGCCCACCCGGGTGGGATCGCCGCCCACCTCGTTGAGCCCGACGAGCCGCACGTAGCGGTAGTACGCCGTGTCCTCGATCGCCTTGGCCATGGCGGGACCGCACGTCTGCTGGAACCGGACGACGAACTCGTCGGCCGCCTCCTGGTCGACGGGTGACGCCTCTCCGAGCGCGAGGTCGACGACGACGTCGACGGCCTCACGGTCCAGCACACCGCCTGCGCTCTCCTCGCCGCGCGACACGGCCGACCGGAGCTCGGCGGCGTCGTGCGCCTCGGGGGGCGTGCCGGGCCTCAGGTAGACGCGGTAGCGGTCCATGCCGACG
This sequence comes from Terrabacter sp. P5_B1, assembly GCF_056400505.1. NCBI lineage: Bacteria > Bacillati > Actinomycetota > Actinomycetes > Micrococcales > Intrasporangiaceae > Terrabacter > Terrabacter sp. P5_B1. The sequence goes on along the minus strand of NZ_JBFULD010000013.1, from coordinate 15,479 downwards.
AGCAACGCCTCGATGACCCGGCGCGCCGCGTCGGCGTCGAGGTCGGGCCGCGCCCGCGCGACGAGCCGCAGCAGCCGGCTCACCTCGGTGGCGAGCATCACCTGCACCACCCACCGCTTAGACTCCGTGACGATCGCCTCGAGGTCCTGTCGTTCGCCGAGCAGCTCCGTCGAGAGGTCGTCGAGCGGCTGCGCACCGGCCGGGTCGACGAAGAGCCCGCCGACGCGCAGCAGGGCGTCGTATCCGGTCGTCCCGGCCGTCCGCCATCCCTGCGGCAGCTGCTCCGACCCCTCGAGGATCTTCTCGACGACGACCCACGCGTCACCGGTCGCCTCGCCGAGTCGCTCGAGGTAGCCCTCGGGGTCGGCGAGGCCGTCGGGGTGGTCGATGCGCAGACCGTCGATGGCGCCCGAGCGGATGCCGTCGACGAGCAGCGCGTGCGTGGCGTCGAACACCTCGGGCTCCTCGACGCGCACCGCGATGAGCGACGTGACGTCGAAGAAGCGGCGGTAGTTGAGCTCCGAGTCCCCGACCGTCCAGGACGCCAGGCGGTAGTGCTGCGCCGCGAGGAGGTCACCCAGCGGCATTGCCGGGTCGGTTCCGGCGGCGAGCGGGAAGACGTGGTCGTAGTACTGCACGACCGGCTCGCCCTCGTGCTTCCCGACGGAGATCTCGCCCGCAGCGAGCACCTCGTCGAGCGGCGAACCGAGCACCGGCATGAGGATGCGGCCGTCCTGGGCGTCCCAGTCGACGTCGAACCACGTGGCGTATGCCGACTGACGGCCCTCGCGGAGCACCGACCACAGCGGGCGGTTGAGCGAGAGCGGCGTCGGGGTGGTCATGTGGTTGGGCACGACGTCGACGACGACACCGAGGCCGGCTTCGTGGGCGGCCTCGACGAGGCGCGCGAACGCGGCGTCGCCGCCAAGCCCCTCGGCGACCGTCGTGTGGTCGGTGACGTCGTAGCCGTGCTTGGAGCCGACCGTCGCCTGCAGGACGGGCGACAGGTAGAGGTGCGTGATCCCCAGTGTCGCAAGGTGATCCACCTGGCTGACGGCGTCGTCGAGGGTGRAGTCCGGCTCGAGCTGGAGGCGGAAGGTGGAGACGGGTGCGCTGGCGTACCTCACGCCGTGGCCTCCTGGGTGACGCCGGGGACGATGGGCGAGACCTCCTCGCGCGGACACCTCAGGACGGCCAGGCTGCGCGGCTGGACCTGGATCTGCCACGTCGGTTCGAGGGGGGTGGCGTCGACCTCGTGCAACGCGGTGTCGATGACCGGGATCCACTGCGCGCCGTACTCCTCCTCGGGCAGCGTGAAGGCGAGAGGCTCGTCGTGCGCGTTGAACATGACGAGGAAGGAGTCATCGAGGATCTGCTGCCCGCGTGGGTCCGGCTCGGGAATCGCCGAACCGTTGAGGAAGATCATGAGCGACTTGGCCAGCCCGTTGCTCCAGGCCTCCTCGTCCATGTGCTGGGCCTCGGGGGTGAACCAGGCGATGTCGCCGAGCTCGCTCTCGCCGCCGTGGTCGGCGCTGCCCCCGAAGAACCGACGGCGTCGGAAGACGGGGTGCTCTCGGCGCAGCTTCACCAGCGACTGGGTGAAGGCGAGGAGCTTCTGGTCGTCCTCGTCGAGGATCCACTGGATCCACGAGATGTCGTTGTCCTGGCAGTAGCCGTTGTTGTTGCCGCCCTGGGTGCGGCCGAGCTCGTCGCCGTGGAGCATCATCGGCACGCCCTGCGAGAAGAGCAGGGTGGTGAGGAAGTTGCGCTGCTGACGCAGCCGCAGCTCCCGGATCTCGGGCTCGTTGCTCGGACCCTCGACGCCGCAGTTCCACGAGCGGTTGTGGCTCTCGCCGTCGTTGTTGCCCTCGCCGTTGGCCTCGTTGTGCTTCTCGTTGTAGGACACGAGGTCGCGGAGCGTGAAGCCGTCGTGGGCCGTGACGAAGTTGATCGAGGCGATCGGCTTGCGTCCGGAGTGCTCGTAGAGGTCGCTGGAACCTGTGAAGCGAGAAGCGAACTCGCCGAGGGCGCCACCTTCGCCACGCCAGAAGTCGCGCACGGTGTCGCGGTACTTGCCGTTCCACTCGGTCCACAGCGGCGGGAAGTTGCCGACCTGGTAGCCACCCTCGCCGACGTCCCACGGCTCGGCGATGAGCTTGACCTGGCTGACGACCGGGTCCTGCTGGATGAGGTCGAAGAAGGCCGACAGCTTGTCGACCTCGTGGAACTGGCGGGCCAGGGTCGCGGCGAGGTCGAACCGGAAGCCGTCGACGTGCATCTCGGTGACCCAGTAGCGCAGCGAGTCCATGATCAGCTGCAGCACGTGCGGGCTGCGCATGAGGAGGCTGTTGCCGGTGCCGGTCGTGTCGTAGTAGTGCGTCAGGTCGTCGCTGACGAGGCGGTAGTAGCTGTTGTTGTCGAGCCCGCGGAAGGCGAGGGTCGGCCCCATGTGGTTGCCCTCGGCGGTGTGGTTGTAGACGACGTCGAGGATGACCTCGATGTTGGCCGCGTGCAGCGCCTTGACCATGGCCTTGAACTCGAGCACCTGCTGCCCGCGCTGGCCACCGGCCGCGTACTCGTTGTGCGGGGCGAGGAAGCCGATGGTGTTGTAGCCCCAGTAGTTCGAGAGCCCACGGTCGACGAGGGGTGCGTCCTGGACGAACTGGTGCACCGGCATCAGCTCGATGGCGGTGATGCCCAGGTCGCTCAGGTGCTTGATCATGGCCGGGTGCCCGATGCCGGCGTACGTGCCGCGGATCTCCTCGGGGACCTCGGGGTGCAGCATCGTCAGGCCCTTGACGTGGGCCTCGTAGATGATGCTCTCGTGGTACTCGTGGCGGGGCGGGCGGTCGTCGCCCCAGTCGAAGAACGGGTTGATGACGACGGAGTGCATCGTGTGGCGCACGCTGTCGTCGGTGTTGATGTCCGTCGTCGTCGCGGCATCCTCGTCACCGAAGGTGTACGAGTAGAGCGACTGGTCGTTCTCGGCCTGCCCCTCGATCGCCTTGGCGTACGGGTCGAGCAGGAACTTGCTCGGGTTGCACCGGTGGCCGTTCGCGGGGTCGTAGGGCCCGTGGACGCGGAAGCCGTAGCGCTGCCCGGGCTGCACGTAGGGGACGAAGCCGTGCCAGACGAAGCCGTCCGTCTCGGGCAGGTCCAGGCGCGTCTCGGTGAGGTCGTCGTCGATCAGGCACAGCTCGATGCGCTCGGCCGCCTCGGAGAAGACGGCGAAGTTGACCCCCGAGCCGTCGTACGTCGCTCCGAGGGGGTAGGGCTTGCCCGGCCAGATCTCCATGAACTGCTACTTTCCGTCGTTCGGTTGCGGCACGGGGCCGCGGCGCCACAGCGTGGCCACCAGCGGACGACGGTGGCCGCAGAGCGCATTCTTCCCTGTCGAGGCCCGTCGAGCGCAAGGCGGCCGTATGCCGGTCGCCGCGCCCCCCGTCGGGGCATCGTCCGCGCACGGCGGGAAGACGCTGCTCAGCCAGAGCGTCCTCGGGTCCTGTACCCGGTCCGGGCGTGGCGGAGACAGCGCACGTGGAGACGAGGGCGGCCGGTCGCGGTCCCCGGCTACAGCGCCCCACCCAGGGTCACGCCACCGTCGATGGTCAGCGTCTGCCCGGTGACCCACGAGGCATCACTGCTCAGCAGGAAGCTGACGGCTCCGGCGACGTCCTCGGGAAGGCCGAGCCGCTTCATCGGGTACGCGCGGACGACCTTCTCCTCGCGTCCCTCGTAGAGCGCCTCGGCGAACTTCGTCTTGACGACGGCCGGGGCGACGGCGTTGACGCGGACGTCGGGACCGAGCTCGTAGCCGAGCTCGGTCGTCAGGTGGATGAGGGCCGCCTTGGACACGCCGTACCAGCCGATGACGCCGCTCGCGCCCTGACCGGCAACCGAGGCGAGGTTGACGACCGAACCCGGGTGGGTCTCGTCACCGAGCCCCGCCGCGACCGCCTTCTTGATCCACGAGAAGGCTGCGACGACGTTGACGTCGAGCACCTTGCGGGCGATGTCGAGACCCGAGTCGAGCATCGGACCGTAGACGGGGTTGATGCCGGTGTTGTTGACGAGGAGGTGCAGCCCGCCGAAGGTCTCGCGGGCCTTGGCGATCACGTCGTCCTGGTGGGCCTCGTCCGCGGCGTTGCCCGCCACCCCGAGGGCGTTCTCGGAACCGCCCAGCTGCGCCACGGCCTCCGCCAACGCCTCGGGCCTGCGGGCGGTGATGACGACCTTGGCACCCTCGGCGACCAGGCGCTCGGCGATGCCGAGGCCGATCCCGCGGCTGGCACCGGTGATGATCGCGACGGCGCCCTCGTGACGTCCGCCGTTGCCGGTGGCCCCCATCAGAAGCCGAGGTCCCGGCCGATGAGCTCTTTCATGATCTCGTTCGAGCCGGCCCAGATCTTCGTGACCCGGGCGTCGCGCCAGGCGCGCGCCACGCGGTACTCGTTCATGAAGCCGTAGCCGCCGTGCAGCTGGACGCAGTGGTCGAGCACGTCGTTCTGCACCTGCGAGCTCCACCACTTCGCCTTGGCGGCGTCGACGGCGCCCAGCTTGCCCTCGGCGTGGGCTGCGACGCAGTCGTCGACGTAGGCCTCCGCCACCTCGATCTTCGTGACGAGCTCGGCCATGAGGAACTTGTTGTGCTGGAAGGCGCCGATCGGCTGGCCGAAGGCCTTGCGGTCCTTGGCGTACTGGATCGTCTCCTCGAGGATCGCCTTGGCGTGGGCGACGTTGGACACCGCGGCACCGACGCGCTCCTGCGGCAGCCGCTGCATCATCGAGATGAAGCCCATCCCCTCGGGGCCGAGACGGTTCTCGTCGGGCACGCGGACGTTCTCGAAGAAGAGCTCGGCCGTGTCGGACTCGTCCATGCCGACCTTGTCGAGCTTGCGTCCGTTGACGAAGCCCTCCATGCCGCGCTCGACCATGAGCAGCGTGATGCCCTTGGCGCCCTTGGACGGGTCGGTCCGGGCGGCGACGATGACGAGGTCGGCCTGGTAGCCGTTGGTGATGAAGGTCTTGGAGCCGTTGAGGATCCAGGCGTCACCGTCGCGGACGGCGGTCGTCTTGAGGGCGGCGAGGTCGGAGCCGCCGGAGGGCTCGGTCATCGCGATGGCGCAGATGAGCTGGCCGCTCGCCATGCCGGGCAGCCAGCGCTGCTTCTGCTCCTCGGTGCCGAGGTCGACGAGGTAGGGCGGGCACACGTCGGAGTGGATGCCGAAGCAGGAGCTCGTGGCGGCGTTGAAGCGGGACATCTCCTCGGCGACGACGGCGTTGAAGCGGTAGTCGTCGACGCCGGCACCGCCGAACTCCTCGGGGATGTCGAGACCGAAGAAGCCCTGCTTGCCGGCCTCGAGCCAGATGTCGCGCGGGATCGACTTGCCCTCGATCATCTCCGCGGCGCGGGGCGCGAGCGTGCGGGTGACGAACTCGCGCGCCGACGCGCGCATCGCCTCGTGGTCCTCGTCGTAGATGTTGCGGGGCATGGCGTCCTCCATCGGGCGTGCTCACGGGTGCGGCGCGCTGGTACCCACCGGTAACTAAGCGCTTGCTTAGTTTCCCTCTCCTGCGGCATGCTGTCAACGTGCCGCAGCCCACCACGACCCCGCCAGCCCCGGGCGCCCGGACGTCCGACCCCGACGCGTCCACGGTCGAGCGACTCCTCCAAGCCGCAGCCCACGCCTTCGCCGACAAGGGCTTCCACGCCACGACGACGCGCGACATCGCCTCCGGGGCCGGGCTCTCCCCCGCCGGCGTCTACGTCCACTTCGGCTCCAAGGAGGAGCTGCTCTTCGCCCTGAGCCGCAGCGGGCACGAGTCGGCCCTGCGACTGCTGCGCTCGGCCATCGCGGACGGGTCGACGCCGGCCGTGCAGCTCGTCACCGCGATGGCCCGCTTCACCGAGTGGCACGTCGAGCAGTACCAGGTGGCCCGCGTCGTGCAGTACGAGCACCACCACCTGACCCCCGAGCACCACGCCGAGGTCCTCGCCCTGCGCAAGGAGATGGACTCGCTCGTGCGTGACGTCCTCGACCGCGGCGTCGCCGACGGCACCTTCTCCGTCGACGACAGCGCCGACACCGCCCTGGCCCTGCTCTCGATCGTCGTCGACGTGGCCCGCTGGTACTCACCCACTATCCGGCGCACGCCGGCCGAGATCGGCGCGACGAACGCCGCCCTCGCGCTTCGACTCGTGGGCGCCGGCCACTGAGCACGCGCCCGGCCGCGCCCTCGACCGGTGCGGGCCACTCGGTGCTCCAGGTGCCGGTGCCGGAGCTCGAGCCCTTCGTCCTCGCCCGCACGCGGCACTACGACACCGACTACGTCTCCGTCGACCCGGCCTTCGTGCACGCACACATCACGGCGCTCGCACCCTTCCTCGACGGCGCCGACCTCACGTCAGGAGTGTTCGACACGATTGCCGAGATCGCTTGCACCACCGCGCATTTCGACTTCATCTTGACGGAGCTCGACACCTTCCCCAATGGCATCGTGCACCTGCTGCCCGAGCCTGCGGAGCCCTTCGCCGACCTCACCGCGCGGCTCTGGGCCGCCTTCCCGCAGTGCCCGCCGTATGCCGGCCGGTTCGGTGAGGTCGTCCCGCACCTCACGCTCGACGCCCTGTCCGAGGACGTCACGGAGCATTCCATCCACGACCTCGTCGCGGTGCGCCTGCCGGCTCGATGCCGGGCCCAGCGGCTCGACCTGGTCTGGTACGAACCGGGCTCGTGCCGGGTCCTTCACTCGTGGCGCCTCGGCGCCTGACGCCTGCCAGGTCGACCGTGAGGCGGGGCAGGAAGAACTGGACCAGCGGTCCGATGGACACGGCATACAGCACGGTGCCGAGACCGACGGGCCCACCGAGGAGCCAGCCGATCGAGAGCACGACGACCTCGATCGTCGTGCGGACGAGGCGGATCGACAGGCCGGTGCGCCGCGCGAACCCGGTCATGAGTCCGTCCCGCGGGCCGGGGCCGAGCTGGCTGCCGATGTAGAGGCCGCCGGCGACGCCGTTGAGGACGATGCCGGAGCCGAGCAGCAGGATGCGCGCCCACAGCGACTCCGGCGGGCCGATGAGCGCGAGGCCGGCGTCGGCGGCGAGGCCGATGACGACGACGTTGGCCACCGTGCCGAGCCCGGGCCACTGCCGCAACGGCACCCAGAGCAGCAGGACGAGGGCACCGACGATGATCGTGACCTGGCCGAACGTCAGCGGCACGTGCGTCGCGATGCCCGCATGGAAGACGTCCCACGGGTCGAGGCCGAGCGTCGAACGGATCATCATCGCCATCGAGACTCCGTAGAGAACCAGTCCGGCGACGAGCTGGACGATGCGGCGCGGCAGCAGGCCGGCGCGCAGCTGCTGGCGCGGAGTGAGGTACGCAAGCGGGACGTGGCGTCTCATGACGTCCATCATGACGGTTGGGTGGACTGACTTTTAAGGGCCAGTCATGCGACAGTGGACCGATGCGCACGGTCTCCGCTCGCTCACTGGCACTGCTCCTCGGCCCCGCACCGCTTTCCCGGCCCGCCTACCGCGGCCTGGCGGACGGGATCCGACGCCTCGTCTCGGACGGGAGGCTCCTCGTCGGCACGCGCCTGCCGAGCGAGCGCACGCTGACGACCGAGCTCGGCCTGAGCCGAACCACCGTCGGTGCGGCGCTCGACGCGCTGCGCGACGAGGGCTTCGTCGCGACGCGCCGAGGGTCGGGCAGCGTCGTCTGCCTCCCGGCGGGTCCGTCCGGACTGGCGCTCTCGCAGGCCGGCCTCATTCCCACCGACGTCCCTCCCGACGTCATCGACCTGACGTATGCCGCCCTCCCGGCCGCCGCCGGGGTCACCGCGGCCTACGAACGGGCACTCACCGAGCTGCCTCGGTTCCTCGCGACGGCGGGCTACGACCCGCGCGGGCTGCCCGAGACCCGAGCAGCGGTGGCCGGATGGTTCGAGGATCGGGGCCTCGTGACGTCACCCGACCAGGTCGTCATCACCTCGGGCGCGCACAGCGGCCTCTCGGCGGTCCTGCGCGCCCACCTCGACGTCGGAGACCGCGTCCTCGTCGAGAGTCCCACCTACCCGAATGCCCTTGTGGGAGTGCGCCGCTCCGCCTACCGCGCGGTGCCCACCCAGTTGACCGCGACGGGCTGGGACGTCGACGCGGTCGAGGTCGGCGTGCGTCAGAGCGGCGCCCGCGCGGCATACCTCATCCCCGACCACCAGAACCCGACCGGGCTCGTCATGGACAGCCCGACCAGGCAGGCGCTCGCGCAGGTGCTGGCGCGCGGGAAGGCCGTGCCGGTCATCGACGAGACGTTCGTCGAGCTCGGACTCGACGCACCGACCGCCCCGCGACCTGCCCCCTTCGCCGCCTCGTCCCGGAGCGCCCACACCCTCGGCAGCGCCGGCAAGACGTGGTGGGGCGGCCTGCGCGTCGGGTGGGTGCGGGCTCCCGAGGGCGGCGCGGAGCCCGTCATCGAGGCTCGCCACAGCCTCGACCTCGGCACCGCGATCCTCGAGCAGCTCGTCGTCACCGACCTGCTCCGGCAGGGCGAGACGTTGCTGACCGAGCGGCGTCGGGAGGCTCGGGCGCGCCGCGACGCGCTCGTCGTCGCGCTCGGGCAGCACGTGCCCGACTGGCGTTTCACCGTGCCCAGCGGCGGCCTCAACCTCTGGTGCGAGCTGCCCGAGGCCCGAGGCGACGAGCTGGCCCGGGTCGCCGAGTCCGCCGGCGTGCGACTGGCGCGCGGCAGCCAGTTCGGTGTCGAGGGTGGCTTCGCCCGCTGGGTCCGGGTGCCCTTCTGCGTCRCCCCCGACGAGGCCGACGAGGTGGGGCGTCGGCTCGCGTCCGCCTGGCAGCTGGCGCTCGGCGAGCGCCCCACGACCCACGACGTCACCCCCCTCATCGCCTGAGACCCAGGACCCGGCACACCCGCCGACATCTCACCCTCGGGAGGGAGCGACTGCGAGACTGGGCGGGTGGGCAACGACGGAGCCGGAAGCATCACCTCCTGCCGGTGGGAGCACGGCAAGGTCGTCGACGAGGGCTTCCCTCTCGAGGACGTGTCGGAGCTGCTGGGGCGCGAGGACTCCCTGCTCTGGGTCGACCTCTGCGAGCCCGACCACGCCCGCCTGCGCGCCTTGGCTCAGGAGCTCGGACTGGACCCGCACGCCGTCGAGGACGCCGTCACCGCCGGTGAGCGCCCCAAGGCCACCCGTCATGCCCGGCACACCTTTCTCACGGTCTACGCGACGCGCCTCGAGCACGGCGCTGCCGCCGAGTCCACGGGCGACGTCGCCCCCTCCGCCCGCGAGTCGCGCCTGCGAACGACCCGGATCTCGGCCTTCGTCCTGCCGCACGGGATCATCACGGTCCGCGGCGCCGACGACTTCGACATGCGCCAGGTCCTCGACCGGTGGAACGACGACCCAGAGCTGCTCCAGCTCGGCGTCGGCGCGCTCGTGCACGGTCTGCTCGACACCGTCGTCGACGGGCACTTCGAGGCGATCCAGCAGCTCGACGACGCCATCGAGGGCCTCGAGGACCTGCTCTTCGACGATCGGGGCCGGATGCACGCCGTCCAGGTGCGCACCTACCGGTTGCGCAAGGAGCTCGTCGAGCTGCGCCGCGTCGTCCTGCCGATGCGCGACGTCGTCAACGCGGTCCTGCGCCATCGCGGCGAGCTCGGCCAGCGGCACACCGAGCTCGACGGCTTCTACGACGACCTCTACGACCACGTCCTGAGGGCCGCCGAGTGGACCGAGTCGCTGCGCGACATGGTCACGACGATCTTCGAGACGAACCTGTCGCTGCAGGACGCCCGACTCAACACGGTCATGAAGAAGCTGACCGGATGGGCCGCCATCATCGCGGTCCCGACGGCGGTGACCGGCTGGTTCGGCCAGAACGTGCCCTACCCCGGGTTCGGCCGGCCGTGGGGCGTGGTCTTCAGCGCCGCCGTCATCGTCGGCGTGGCGGTCACGCTCTACGGCGTCTTCAGGCGCAAGGGCTGGATCTGACGCGAGAGAGCCGGGGTGCGGTGCACCCCGGCTCTCTCGGCGACCCACGTCGCCCGTGCGGTCAGTCGCGCGTCAGCTTGCGGTAGGTGACGCGGTGCGGGCGGGCGGCCTCGGGACCCAGGCGCTCGACCTTGTTGGCCTCGTAGGACTCGAAGTTGCCCTCGAACCAGTACCAGTTGGCGGGGTTCTCCTCGGTGCCCTCGTAGGCGAGGATGTGCGTCGCGACCCGGTCGAGGAACCACCGGTCGTGGGTGATGACGACCGCACAGCCGGAGAACTCGAGCAGCGCGTTCTCGAGCGAGCCGAGGGTCTCGACGTCGAGGTCGTTGGTCGGCTCGTCGAGGAGCAGCAGGTTGCCGCCCTGCTTCAGGGTGAGCGCGAGGTTGAGGCGGTTGCGCTCGCCGCCGGAGAGGACGCCGGAGAGCTTCTGCTGGTCGGGGCCCTTGAAGCCGAACTGGGACACGTAGGCCCGCGACGGGATCTCGACGTTGCCGACCTTCATGTGGTCGAGGCCGTCGGACACGATCTCCCAGAGGTTCTTCTTGGGGTCGAGGCCCTCACGGCCCTGGTCGACGTAGGAGATCTTGACGGTCTCGCCGATCTTGACCTCGCCGCCGTCGGGCTCCTCGAAGCCGACGATGGTCTTGAAGAGGGTCGACTTGCCGACACCGTTGGGGCCGATGACACCGACGATGCCGTTGCGCGGCAGGGAGAACGACAGGTTGTCGATGAGGACCCGGTCGCCGAAGCCCTTCTTGAGGTTCTTGACCTCGATGACCGTCGAGCCGAGGCGCGGACCCGGCGGGATCTGCAGCTCCTCGAAGTCGAGCTTGCGGGTGCGCTCGGCCTCGGCCGCCATCTCCTCGTAGCGAGCCAGTCGAGCCTTGCTCTTGACCTGACGGCCCTTGGCGTTGCTGCGAACCCACTCGAGCTCGGTCTTGAGCCGCTTGGCCAGCTTGGCGTCCTTCTTGCCCTGGATCGTCAGTCGCTCGGCCTTCTTCTCGAGGTAGGTCGAGTAGTTGCCCTCGTAGGGGTAGAGGCGACCGCGGTCGACCTCGGCGATCCACTGCGCGACGTTGTCGAGGAAGTAGCGGTCGTGGGTGACGGCGATGACGGCGCCGGGGTAGGTCTCGAGGTGCTGCTCGAGCCAGAGCACCGACTCGGCGTCGAGGTGGTTGGTCGGCTCGTCGAGCAGGAGCAGGTCGGGCTTCTGCAGGAGCAGCTTGCACAGCGCGACGCGGCGACGCTCACCACCCGAGAGGTTGGTCACGGGCGAGTCCGGCGGCGGGCAGCGAAGGGCGTCCATGGCCTGCTCGAGCTGGCTGTCGAGGTCCCACGCGTCGGCGTGGTCGATGTCCTCCTGCAGCCTGCCCATCTCGGCGAGCAGGGCGTCGTAGTCGGCATCGGGGTCGGCCATCAGGGCCGAGATCTCGTTGTAGCGGTCGAGCTTGGCCTTGATCTCGCCGGCGCCCTCCTCGACGTTGCCAAGGACGGTCTTGTCCTCGTTGAGCGGCGGCTCCTGGAGCAGGATGCCCACGCTCGCGCCGGGGGCCAGCCGGGCCTCACCGTTGCTGGGCTGGTCGAGTCCGGCCATGATCTTGAGGATCGTCGACTTGCCGGCGCCGTTGGGGCCGACCATGCCGATCTTCGCGCCGGGGTAGAAGGACATCGAGACGTCATCGAGGATGACCTTCTCGTTGTGTGCCTTGCGCGCACGGGTCATGGTGTAGATGTACTCGGCCATGCGCAGAAGGCTATCTGTCGGCGAGCGCGGCACCGAATCGGTGTCCGCGCCCGCTGACCGCCGACACCGTCAGGCCGTGAGCCGTTCGACCACCTCGTAGTCGTCCGTCTCGGGGTCCCCCGTCGCGAGCACGTCGTCGTCGGTCGCGGCCGTCGGGCCGTCCGACTCGGGGTCGTAGTCGTCGTCGACCACACCATCGGGGTCGACGTGGGCCGGGCGCGGGTCCGACGGGACCGACTCCCCCTCCGCCATCGCGCGAACCGAGGCCTGGACGTCGGGATCGGCCGTGCGGTCCTGACCGAGAGCCGCCGCCCGGCTGACGCGCTCGAAGGTGGCCCGTCCCCAGGACATGTCGTGGCCGATGTGGGCGGCGTCGATCTGCGGCGAGGTGCGCGGTGTGCCGTCGTGGCTCAGGTAGCTCTTGATCGAGATGTGCCCCGTGACGATGACGGGCTGACCCTTGCGCAGGGCCGAGGCGACGTTGGCCGCGAGGGCGTTGAACGCGATGACGTCGTAGAAGCTCGTGTCGCCGTCGACGAACCGGCCGTCGGGGGTGCGGCGGTAGGGCGTCGTCGCGATGCGGAAGGTCGTGTACGTGCTGCCGTTGCGGGCCTGTCGCTCGATGGGCTCGCTCACGACGTTGCCGTTCACGGTGATGCCTGTCTCGTTCATCGGTGCTCCTCAGAAGGTTCGGCAGACGGCCTCGCGCCGCCTGGAACCACCTTCGGCCCCGGTCGCCCCGGCCGGCAGCGCCGGCCGGTCACCTGTGGACACGGGGACCTTCGGCCACGGGGGTGTGGACGAGCGCCGCACCGGACCGTTCCGACCGGGCTCGCTCCGGGGATCACCCTCCTCGGTCTCGCTCCGGTGGGCGTCAGCCGGTCGCGGCCCCGAGGTGCTCACGGGTCTCGCGATGGCGCCCGAGGACCTCGTCGATCGGGACGAGGACGTGCTCGTCGGTCACGAGGGCGACGGACTCGGTGAGGCGCTTCCCCACGACGGTCCTTCGGTGGCGGGCGCCGACGCGCGCCCACCACCGCGACAGGATCCCGAGCCCGACGCCGACGAGGACACCGACGATGACGAGGACGAGCGGCAGCGGCAGGATGCCGACCGACGGGGTCTCGGGGTGCGGGAGCTGCAAGAGCGCGAAGGCCCACAGGACGGCATACCAGATGAGCCCGGCGAGGGCCGCGAGACCGAACGCCCACTGCAGGACGTTGACGACGAACCACCACGCCGGTCGCCGCGCCCGCAAGGACGTGCCGATGACCGCTCGGTCGAGCGCGTCCGTCAGGGCGCCGTCGCCACGGTCCACGGCGTCCTCGACGGCCTGGGACCAACGCACCGGTAGACCGTCTGACGCCTCGCGCACGAAGTGACGGGTGGCGAGGTCGACGGCCGACACTGTCGAGGCGGTCGGCGCCGGGATCGACGACCGCCCGAGCAGGGCCCGCACGTCGGCCCCCTCGATCTCCACCGGGATGGCTGGTCGGCCACCGGTGCGGTCGAGGCGCAGTCGGCGCAGCGGGTCGGCGGCGAAACCCCTGGTCCAGCGGGCGAACAGCCAGCCCGTGTGCGCGAACGCCTCCCGACGGTAGTCGCGCTCGACGGCGTCGAGCACGATCGGGACCCCGGCTGCCCGGGCCAGCGAGGCATCCAGCTCGTCACGGGGCACCGCAGCGACCTCGACCTCGGAGTCGGCGACGCCGGACCGCAGCCCTGTTGCGGCACCGATGATGTCCGCCTTCAGTCGCTGACGCGAAGCTGCATGTCCCGCAACGGCATTGGCCAGACGCTGCGTGAACTCCGTGATGCCCTGGCCGGTAACGGTCGACGTCGCGAGCACCCTCGCATCGGCCACGCCGTCGGCGACGAGCAGCTTGGCAAGGTCGCCGGTGACGGTCTTCACCGCCTCGGTGGTCAGCCGGTCCGACTGGTTGAGCACCGAGAGGGTGACGGCGTCGTGCTGCGAGAGCAGGCTGACGAACTCGTCGTGGAGTCGGGCGTCGGCGTACTTCTGCGGATCGGTCACCCAGACGAAGACGTCGACGAGCTCGAGCACCCGCTCCGCCTCCCGGCGGTGGCCGAGCTCGCGCGAGTCGAAGTCCGGAAGGTCGAGCAGCACCATCCCGTCGAGCGATCCCACGACCCGCGCCGGCGCGGCCACCGCGTCGGACGCGCCCTCCGCGAGGCCGGACCCGGTGTCGACGACGTGGCGGGAGGCGACGCCGAGCCAGTCCAGCAGCTCGGAAGCGTCGGCGTCGCCCCACACGGCGGCGGTCGGCCGCGACGTCGTCGGTCGGCGTGCGCCGATGGTCGCGACCTCGGCCCCGACGATGGCGTTGAAGAGCGAGGACTTGCCGCTGCCCGTGGCCCCCGCAAGCGCCACGACCGTGTGGTCGCCGCCGATCCCGGAACGCTCGACGGCCTTGTCGACGACCCTGCGTGCGACCGCGACACCCGAGGGGTYGAGCTCGTCAGCGCCCGACAGGAGCGCCATCGACAGCTCGGTGGTGCGGGTGCCGAGCTCGGTGGCCGAGACCGCCCGCACGGTGGCACGTCCCATCCTGATCGGGCTCATCGCGCGGCCCTCACGGCTGCGGCGGCCGTGGCCAGGCGCTCGGTCTGGTCGGTGTCGACCTGCAATGTCGTGACAGCTCCTTGGTAGCGGGCGAGCTCGGCGGCATACAGCTCGTCGACGCGATCGGTCAGCTGTTCGCGGGCCTTCCGGGCCAGCTCTCGAACGGCCTGGTCGCCGAACACGGCCTCGAGCAGCTTCTGACCCACAACGGCGGTGCCTCCGGCGATGCCGACCTCGGCCCCGGTGATGCCGGCGGTGCTCGCGAACGTCACGAGCATGAGGACGACGCCGAGACCGTTGACGCCGTAGGCCATGATCCGTGCGGTCRTGCGACGGTCCCGACCTTCGTCGCGGACCATCTGGAGGATGTCGCCCTGCCAGTCGCGCACGAGGCGCTGGATGCGCCGGTCGACGTCGGTGCCGGAGCGCGCGAGCGCCGGGGTGGCCGCAAGCAGCTGGTCGCCGCCGGGCAGGGTGCGCCAGACCCGCGCGATCGAGCTCGCCGCCAGCTCGGCGCGGTTGACCACGAGGGACTCGACGCCGGACTGCAGAGCCTCCCCGAGGTGGTCGGCACGGGCCGGCTCACCCTTGAGCAAGGACGTGAAGCGGTCCCGGACGCGTGAGACGGTCGACTCGACCTGACGGAAGAACTCACCGGTTCCGACGAACTCCTGCCAGCGCGCGAGCACCTCACCACGCAGGAGCGTGCCGTCGAGCACCCCCTCGTGCACGTGGCGCCTCGCCTCGTCGTAGGCGGCTGCGGCCGCGGCGACGAGCGCCTGACCTGCCGCGGTCTGCGCCTCCGAGGCCTCGACCAACGACTGCGTCCGGGCGTCGAGCGAGGCGAGCGCCCCCTGAAGCGTCTGGCGGACGACGTCGGCGCGCGCCTGGGCGTCGCCGGCGAGCGCCGCGAGCCAGCCGCGCAGCCGCGCGGTCTGCTCGGCAGGAAGGAGCCCGTCCACGAGCTCGGACTCGACGACCGTGAAGATCGGCGCCTGGCCGAGGCCCTGCTCGCGCAGCATGGACGCGAAGTGCGTGCGGATCTCGTCGACGGCCTGCGGAGGCACCCGGTCGAGGACGACGGCCACGGCCGTGCCGCGCTCGGATGCCTCGCGCAGCAGCCCCCAC
>NZ_JBFULD010000012.1:0-28601 GCF_056400505.1 Terrabacter sp. P5_B1 | reverse complement strand
ACCCGATGCGTACGCGGGTCCCGTTCGAGCTCCGGCTCGGCGGGGCCCGCACCCGCACCCGCCCGACACCGAACTGACCACTGATCGAGGACCGCATGGACACCTGGCTCGTCGTCGGGCTCGGCAACCCGGGGCCCGAGTACGCCGGCAACCGACACAACGTGGGCGCCATGGCCGTCGAGGAGCTCACCCGCCGTGACGCCACCGGCAGCCGCGCCTCGTTCAAAGCGCACAAGGCCCGCGCCCGGGTGGCCGAGGTGCGCCTCAAGGTCCCGGGTCCCAAAGTCGTCCTGGCCGTCCCGTCGACGTACATGAACGTCTCCGGCGGTCCGGTCGCCGGCCTCCTGAAGTACTACGACGTCCCGGCCGAGCGCCTCGTCGTCATCCATGACGAGCTCGACATCGACGCCGGCGTGGTCCGCCTCAAGAAGGGCGGCGGTGAGGGCGGCCACAACGGCCTGCGCTCCATCTCGCAGTCGATCGGCACGAAGGACTACCTCCGCGTCCGCCTCGGGATCGGCCGGCCCCCGGGGCGACAGGACCCCGCCGACTTCGTCCTCAAGGACTTCTCCAAGGCGGAGCGCGCGGACGTGCTGCCCTTCCTGATCGACGACGGGGCCGACGCCGTCGAAGCACTCATCGACATCGGGCTCCTCGACGCCCAGCAGCGCTTCCACGCTCCTCGCTGACGCCGCGGTCCTCCGGATCCCATTGCGCCTCAGCTGAATTGGTGTTGCGTGACACCGGGTGCGCCCGCGCGCAGGGTGGCATCCCCAGTCCCTCCATGAGCGGCGCAAACGTGCAAACGGCACCTTTGCGCATTCGCCGGACACGTCTGCGACCCGGCCGTAGCATGAACTCAATGCACGGCGGGGCGCCACCACGGAGCGCCGCCGCAGACGTCGCGGGGGGCCGCTGATCACGCAGACGCCGTCACAGGTGACGGTGGGCGTGACGCCGATCCCACGCGTCCAGGATCGGATGGCCCGGGGGGGTACAGATGAGTTTTTGGGACGGGCGCGAGCATGCCGCGCAACAGGGTTCGACGGCGCCGGGGGGTGACGACGGCCCGCTGGACGATGCGCGACTTGCGCGTCGGATTGCCGAGTCTGCAGGGCGGGTGCTGCTCGAGCTGCGTCGTGACCAGCCCGACCTCGAGCCGCCCGCACTCAAGGCGGCGGGCGACCTGAGGTCGCAGGAGCACTTGGCCGCGCAGCTCCAGCGCCATCGGCCGGCGGACTCGGTGCTGAGCGAGGAGGCGACCGACGACACGGCGCGTCTGGACGCAGACCGCGTCTGGATCATCGACCCGTTGGACGGCACCCGCGAGTTCTCCGAGATCCCGCGTGAGGACTGGGCCGTCCACGTCGCCCTCTGGGAGGGCGGCGAACTCGTCGCCGGCGCCGTGGCGCGACCGGCCATGGGCGACACCATGGCCACGGATGATCCTCCGGCGGTGCCGGCAGCGGTCCAGGGGCCGATCCGCCTCGCTGTCAGCCGCACCCGGCCGCCCGCCTTCGTGTCTGCCCTCGCGCAGCGCATCGGGGCGGAGCTCGTGCCGATGGGCTCGGCAGGCGTCAAGGCCACGGCGGTGCTGGACGGGACCGTCGACGCCTACGTCCACGCCGGTGGCCAGTACGAGTGGGACTCGGCTGCACCGGTCGCGGTGGCTCGAAGCGCTGGTCTGCACGCCAGCCGGATCGACGGGTCGCCCCTGCGCTACAACCAGCCCAACCCGCTGCTTCCCGACCTGCTGATCTGCCGCCCGGAGCACGCCGAGCTGCTGTTGACGGCCATTTCCGCCCTGAGAGACGAGGACGTATCGCAGTGATGTCACCAACGCACGACTACCAGCTGAGCCAGCTCGACCTGCTCGAGGCCGAGGCCATCTACATCATGCGAGAAGTCGTAGCCGAGTTCGAGCGGCCGGTGCTGCTCTTCTCGGGCGGCAAGGACTCCATCGTCATGCTGAAGCTGGCCGAGAAGGCCTTCCACCCGGCGCGGATCCCGTTCGCGGTGATGCACGTCGACACCGGCCACAACTTCGACGAGGTGCTCGCCCTTCGGGACAAGCGGGTCGACGAGCTGAAGGTCCAGCTCATCGTCGCCAGCGTCCAGGAGGCGATCGACGCCGGAACGGTCTGCGAGCCGCCGGACGGCACCCGGAACCGTATCCAGACCCCGGTGCTGCTCGACGCGCTCGACAAGCACCGGTTCACCGCCATCTTCGGTGGGGCGCGACGCGACGAGGACAAGGCACGGGCCAAGGAGCGGATCTTCTCCTTCCGTGACGAGTTCGGCCAGTGGGACCCGAAGAACCAGCGCCCCGAGCTCTGGAACCTCTACAACGGGCGGATCCACACGGGGGAGAGCATCCGCGTCTTCCCCCTGTCGAACTGGACCGAGCTCGACATCTGGCACTACATCAAGCGTGAGGACATCGAGCTCCCCTCGATCTACTACGCCCACGAGCGCGAGGTGTTCGACCGGGACGGGATGCTCTTCGCGGTTCACGAGACGAAGCAGYCCAAGCCCGGCGAAGAGGTGTTCACCGCGATGGTGCGCTACCGCACCGTCGGCGACGCGAGCCTCACGGCCGCCGTGCGATCCGAGGCCGACACCGTCGACCTCGTCATCGCCGAAGTCGCCTCCACCCGAGTGACCGAGCGCGGCGCGACCCGCGGGGACGACAAGTTCAGTGAAGCGGCCATGGAAGACCGGAAGCGTGAGGGGTACTTCTGAAATGATGGACATCCTGAGGTTCGCCACGGCGGGCTCGGTGGACGACGGCAAGAGCACCCTGATCGGCCGCCTGCTGTACGACACCAAGACCGTGTTCCAGGACCAGATCGAGGCCGTCGAGAAGGTCAGCCACGACCGGGGTGACGACTACGTCGACCTCGCACTGCTCACCGACGGCCTGCGTGCGGAGCGCGAGCAGGGCATCACGATCGACGTGGCCTACCGCTACTTCGCGACGCCCAACCGCAAGTTCATCATCGCGGACACCCCGGGCCACATCCAGTACACCCGCAACATGGTGACCGGCGCCTCCACCGCCGATCTGGCGCTCGTGCTCGTCGACGCGCGCAAGGGGCTGGTCGAGCAGAGCCGGCGGCACGCCTTCCTCGCCACCCTGCTGCAGGTGCCGCACCTCGTGCTCGTGGTGAACAAGATGGACCTCGTCGACTTCTCCCAGGAGGTCTACGAGAAGATCCGCGACGAGTTCACCCAGTTCGCAGCCAAGCTGCGGGTGCCCGACCTGACCGTCATGCCGGTGTCGGCCCTCAACGGCGACAACGTCGTGACCCGCTCGGAGAACATGCCGTGGTACGACGGCCCGAGCCTGTTGCACCACCTCGAGAACGTCCACGTCGCCAGCGACCGCAACCTCATCGACGTCCGCTTCCCGGTGCAGTACGTCATCCGACCGCAGTCCGACGCGTGGCACGACTACCGGGGATACGCCGGGCAGGTGCTCGGCGGCATCCTCAAGAAGGGCGACGAGGTGATGGTGCTGCCGTCGGGCTTCACCAGCAGGATCCTCTCCGTCGAGACCGCTGACGGGGAGGTCGACGAGGCCTACCCGCCGATGTCGGTGACCGTCCGGCTCGAGGACGAGATCGACGTCTCGCGGGGCGACATGATCTGTCGGCCGAACAACCAGCCGACCGTGGCACAGGATCTCGACGCGATGATCTGCTGGATGGACGAGTCCGCTCCGATGCGTCTCGGCGGCAAGTACTCCATCAAGCACACCACCCGCACGGCTCGCACGATCGTCAAGGCGCTGCAGTACCGCCTCGACGTCAACACGCTGCACCGTGACGAGGAGGCGAACCAGCTGACGCTCAACGAGATCGGCCGCGTGCGGCTGCGCACGACGGTTCCGCTCATGGCCGACGACTACTCCCGCAACCGCAACACGGGCGGCTTCGTCCTCGTCGACGAGGCGACCAACCGCACGGTCGCGGCCGGCATGATCACCGACAACGTCCGGTGACTCGGCAGCTCGGAGACCTCGAACCCTCCTCGCGCGGTGCGCCTGGAGGTGGCCGGGCTGCCGGCGACGGTGCGCGCGGGTGGCGGCCGCTGACCATCGCGATGGTCGGTCAGAAGGGGCTGCCCGCGACGATGGGTGGGGTGGAGAGACACGTCGAGGAAGTGGGCAGCCGACTGGCGTCCCGCGGTCACGAGGTGCTCGTCTTCTGTCGTTCGTCCTACGGCTCGAGCGCGCACCAGTCGTATCGGGGCATGACGTTGCTCGAGGCCCCGACCATCGCGACGAAGCACCTCGACGCAATCGTGCACAGCGCTGCCTCGACCTGGGGGGCGCTGGCTCGGCGGGCAGACGTCGTGCACTACCACGCACTCGGTCCGGGCCTGATGGCGCCGGTGCCGCGATACCTTTCGCGTGCTGCCGTGGTGATGACGGTGCACGGTCTGGACCACCAGCGGGACAAGTGGGGCGCGCCGGCACGGGCCGTGCTCGGTGCGGCCCACTGGATGAGCGGCCGGGTGCCGAACGACACCGTGGTGGTCTCCCGTGACCTGGCTGCGCACTACGGCGAGCACTTCCGCAAGGCTGTGGCGTGCATCCCCAACGGGGTTGCGACACCGGTGCCCACCGACGCCAGCGACTTCGTGCGCTCGATCGGTCTCGTCCCTGGTGCCTACGCCCTGTTCGTCGGTCGTCTCGTCCCCGAGAAGCGCCCGGACCTTCTCATCCGGGCCGTGCTGGCCAGCGACCACATCCGTCAGCTGGTGATCGTCGGAGACTCGTCCTTCAGCGATGAGTACAGCCAGAGCCTGCGTCAGCTCGCCGGCGACGATCCGCGGATCGTGTTTCCGGGCTTCGTGGGTGGGGCGCACCTGGAGGAGGTGTTCCAACGGGCCGGCGTCTTCGTCCAGCCCTCCGACCTCGAGGGACTCCCACTGACTCTGCTCGAGGCGATCGCCAACGGTGCCCCGGTACTGGCGAGCGACATCGCGCCCCACCTCGAGATCATCGGCTCCGGGTCGCCGGCGCACCGGGTGTTTGCCCGAGGAGACGTCGACTCGCTGCGAACTGCGTTGGAGCAGATGCTCGCCGGCGTCCCCGTGAGGTCGGGTGACGACCTGCGGGTCCGCGTCCTCCGGGACTACTCCTGGGACTCTGCAACCGACCAGCTGGAGGACCTCTACCTCCGGGCCGTCGACGGACGGCGGGGGAGAGCCCGGTGACCGTCGTGACAGCGGTGCCGGTTCGCGTCATGGCGCCCAGGGAGATCCGTGACGTCGAGCTCGTCCTGGACGGCATCCTGCCCAGTGGGCACGTCCTCGGCGGACCGGTCGCGCCCGCGTCACTCGCGCCCGGCCGGCCACGGGGACCGGTCTGCGCCGGACTGTGGGTGGACGCGGAGCTTGCACGTCTCGCCAGCGCAGCAGGATGCCTCACCCTCGTCGACCAGGAGCAGACCCCGCTGGCGTCGCTGGCAGGGCTCCGCGCCACGCCCACGACGGCCGCCGACGACGGCCACRTCGGCGACGAGATGCTGGTGACGGGGACCCTGACGCGCGAACGACTGCGGGAGAGCGGCCCGGCTCGAGAGCTGGCCGTCGACCTCCCGGTATCGGCGGGTGCCTACGACGGCCTCGTCGTGTTCGGCCGACCGGCCCTGACCTCCGACGGGCCGCGGCTCACGAGGTTGCTGCACGAGGTCGGTCGCAGCAATCCTCGAGCACGGGTGCTCGTGGCGGTGCCTGATCACGCGGCCGACACCGCAGGTGTGCCCACCCTGCTCATGACCGAGCTGGCTTCTCGGGCGGTCGATCGCGCCTCTGGTGGAGTCGCCGGTGTGCGAGTCGACGTGGCCACTGCACCGTTGGCCTGGCGTGACCCGGTCAGCGACCCGGCGCTCGTGGCAGCCCTGTCAGCCCACGTCGGCGCTGGCAGCGTGCTGGTCCTGAGCGACGCTGTCGGCCTCGACGACGCTGCCGCAGGTTGGCGCGCCGTGGTGGGGCAGCTCGACGACGGAGGCGTCCACCCGGCCGTCCTCCACCCCGCCGATCTCGCCGCGTTGAGTCGTTGGCGACCCCCGCGGGCCCGTCGCGGTCTGGTCGTGATGTTCACCGGCCTGTCGGGGTCCGGCAAGTCGACCATCGCCCGCTCGCTGGCGGGGAGGATCAGCCAGCAGACAAGCCGAACGGTGTCGCTCCTGGACGGAGACGTCGTCCGGCAGCTCCTGTCGTCCGGCTTGGGATTCGACCACGAGTCCCGGCTGCTCAACGTTCGCCGAATCGGCTTCGTCGCCACCGAGGTCGCACGTCATGGCGGACTGGCGATCTGCGCTCCGGTCGCTCCGTACGCGCAGGCGCGGGACGACGTCCGGACGATGGTCGGCGAGGTGGGGGACTTCGTGCTGGTTCACGTCAACACGCCCCTGCACGAGTGCGAACGCCGCGATCTCAAAGGTCTGTATGCCAAGGCCAGGGCGGGGCTCATCCCGAACTTCACYGGGATCTCCGACCCCTACGAGCCTCCGACGAACGCCGAGCTCACGATCGACACGACGGCCGTCTCGAACGCCGCGGCGGTCGAGCGACTCTTCAACTATCTGGCCAGCGGGGGCTGGCTCGAAACGGGGACCTCATGACCATCGACTGGCTCCTGGTCGCAGCCTCTTTCGGGATCGGCATCGTCGTCGGCCTCACGGGCATGGGCGGTGGCGCGCTGATGACGCCGGTGCTCGTGCTCGTGTTCGGCATACCACCCCTGACCGCCGTGTCGTCCGACCTCGTCGCGGCCGCCGTGATGAAGCCCGTCGGCTCGATCGTCCACCTACGACGCGGCACCGTGAACCTGTCGCTCGTCAAATGGCTGTGTGTCGGGTCGGTGCCGATGGCTTTCCTCGGGGTGATCGTCGTCAAGTCGCTCGGGACGGACGCCGCCGTTCAGGAGACCATCCAGATGGCGCTCGGGGTAGCCCTGCTGATCGCTGCCTTCGGGCTGGCCTTCCGGGCCTACACCCGGCTCCTCGAGCGGGCCCGTCGACGCGACGGCCGAGGGGAACCACTTCCCCAGGAACGTCCCCAGGTGGTGATCCGCAAGCTCCCGACGATCCTGGTGGGGGCGCTCGGGGGGCTCGTCGTCGGGATGACGTCCGTCGGATCGGGATCGCTCATCATCATCGCCCTGATGGCGCTCTATCCCCTTCTCAAGGCCAGTCAGCTCGTCGGTACCGACCTCGTGCAGGCCGTGCCGCTCGTTGCCGCGGCAGCGGTGGCTCACATCTTCTTCGGCGACTTCCAGTTCGCTCTGACCACCTCGCTGCTCATCGGCTGCGTACCCGGTGCCTGGGTGGGGGCCCGACTGTCGTCGCGGGCTCCGGGCGGCTTCATCCGGCGCGTCCTGGCGTTCGTCCTGCTTGCGTCGGCGCTCAAGCTGCTCGGCCTCGGGACCGCGCCGACCGGCATCGTCCTGCTGGTCTCGTTGCTCGTGGCCCCGACGGTCTGGATGGTCGTTCGTCGCGCCAACGGCTTCCCGGCCCTGGCGCGAAGCCAGCGTCAGGCGAACGCTCGCGCGGCATCCGACGTCGGGAACAACCCCCAGACCGCAGCACGATGACCACCGGTGCGTCCGTGGAGACATCGACCTCGAAGTCGGACCGTCGCGCTGACAGCGACCGGATGGCCCGCGGGGGTGGGCTCAACCTAGTCGGGGCGATCATCCAGCAGTCCGCCCTCTTTGCCATCGTGATTCTGCTCGCGCACGTCCTGGGCAAGGACGACGTCGGGCGGTATGCCGAGTGCTTCGCGCTGCTTTCCCTGCTCGGCCTCTTGGCGCTGGCCGGTTTCCGCTCCGGGCTCACACGCTTCGTCGCGATCCACCTTGCCGACGCTGATGTGCGCCGCCTGCGTGGGACGGTGCGCCTCGGGATGGGGATCACCGCAGGCGGCTCCCTCGCGCTGGCGGTGGCGCTGGGTCTGCTCGCGCCGACGATCGCGCGCGTGATGGGTGATCCGCAGCTGGAGACCGGGGTTCGCCTGGTGGCGCTGACGCTGCCGGCGCACGCGCTGTCCGAGGCGGCGCTCGCGGCCACCCAGGGGTGGCGGACTCAGAAGGCCTACACGGTCATCGGCCGCATCTTCGACCCGGTCCTGCGTCTGGTCCTGACCGTCGCGGCCCTGTGGCTGGGCTACGGGTATCTCGGGGCGATGTGGTCGTTGGTGATCGCGTCGTGGGTGACGGTTCTTCTCGCTCTGGGGGCACTCTGGTTCCGGATGAAGCACGTCCCGCAGGGACGAGCCGTCTACACGATCAGGGCAATCATGTCGTTCTCGATGATCAGCTGGGCGTCGGCCCTTGCCGCCACCGGCTTGATCTGGGCCGACACCCTGATCCTCGGGGCGATGACCGACGCCGGCCAGGTCGGCGTCTACAACGTTGCGACGAGACTGGTCACGCTCGCGGTCTTCGTCCTGCCGCCCATCACGGCGACCTTCGCACCGCACATGGCCCACCTGCACCACTCCAAGGACTACGCCGGCGCGGCTCGAGCCTACGGCAGCGCGACCCGCTGGACCCTCCTGCTGTCCATGCCGGCCTTCATCGTGCTGCTCGTCTTTCCGCAACAGCTGCTCGCCGTCTTCGGCAGCGGATTCACCGAGGGCGCGACGGTCACGATCATCCTCGCGTGCGGGCAGCTCGTCGGTGCAGCCGCCGGACCGTGCGGCGTCGTGCTCAACATGTCCGGCAGGGTCGGCCTGAGTCTCTTCGACAACGCTCTCGTCCTCGTCGCCAACATCGGGCTCAACCTGCTCTTCATCCCTCGCTGGGGCATCGTCGGTGCCGCGGTGGCCTGGAGCGCATCGATCATCGTCGTCAACGCGATCAAGGTGATCCAAGCCTGGAAGATCGTCGGCATCCGTGCGGAGGGGGCCTCGACCGGCAAGATCGTGCTGGCGGCCCTGCCCGCTGCGGGCGCGGGCCTGCTGGTCGACCACCTCATCGAGAACTGGGTCGCGTCCCTCGTCGTGGGAGTGACCACCTGCGTCGTGGTCTACCTCGTCTTCATCGTGCTGCTGCGTCCGCACCCGGAGGACCTGCGCGCGTTCCGGCGCCTGCGTCACCGTCTGTCCTGACCGCCGAAGCTCCGGGTCCTTGACCCGGAAGCCTCGGCGTCAGTACCCGAGTTCGCGCAGCGTTCTGCGGGAGGTGAACCAGAACAGGCCGCGGACCAGGGGGTCCAGCTCAGCGCGATAGGTCCCCACCCGGGATGCGTACACGCTGCCGTCAGTCCCTGCCTTCTCGTTACGTGCCGCGAGCTGTCGGTGGTAGCGCTCGGGGACGTCGTGCTTCTTGGTCGCGAAGTCGAGAATCTCCGGCTCCCAGTCCTCACCGAGCCACTCGAGCAGCGATCGCAGGGTCTGTTCGGAGTCACCCACGAGCTGGTCGTAGCGGAGCTCGTAGTAGGAGCTCGGAGGCAGCGCCAGGCCGGCGGTGCGTGCTGCGCGGATGTAGCGCGGCCACTTCACCGACGACTTGACACTCGACCAGTACCCGAACCGTTTGCGGTGTGAGACGGCCACGTCGCGACCGTCCCGGATCACGTGCACGATCTGGGCATCTGGAAAGACCTGCAGGAGAAAGGGGATGTGCAACGCGTACCGCGGGCTCTTGTCGGCCCACCGCGTCTTCCCTCGCGAGTGGGCGTAGTCGCTCTGGATTCCCTCGAAGAACTCGCGGATCCGTTTCAGCCACTCCTCCTGCGAGTAGCCGAACTGCGACAGTCGCTTCCAGTCCGGTCCGACGATGCGCTCGAGGTCCTCGAGGAAGCGCGTCTCCGGACCGCAGCTGATCTGCGAGTGGGAGTCGAGCATCAGTCGGAGCATCGTCGTGCCGGACCGTTGGCATCCCACGATGAAGATGGGCCGGTGACTGCCGTCAGACACGGCTCCTCGCCACCTCCGGCTCGTGACCGTTGATGGTGTGGGCGCGGGGCTGCGTGGCCGGCTCGTCGAGCTCTGCGGCCCCTGACTCCTCCTCGAGCGCGGGTGTCTCATGGCGACCGGTGGCCGCGTGGTTGGCGCGCAGGCGCGTCGTCACCTCGATGAGCAGGATGAGCAGCACCGCCAGGAACAGGCCGACTCCGATGATGACGGGGAGGGTGGCGACGAGCGCCGCCTGCTTGTCAGCCGGCGTCGACGGTCCGAGGTAGACGGTGCTGCCGGACGTCGCGGCGGCCTTGAGTGCCAGCGCATGCCGCCACTCGGCCTGGGACTGCGCCAGGTCGCTGCTCGCCGCGAGCTGCCGTGAGTTCAGGTCGTTGTACTCCGCAAGAATGGGCAGGAACGCCGTCAGCTCCTTCTTGGCCGCGGCGATGGGCGCGTCCATGGCCGCGGCGCCGATCGCGTTCCCGGTTGCACGCAAGCTGGCCTGCTGCTGCTGCAGGCTCGCGACCTGACCCAGCTGGGCCTGGTATGCCCGCGGCGGGTCGGCCATCTGGTACTTGTTCGCGAGGGCTTCGATGGCCGCGTTCGCGTCCGTCGCCGACTGCTGGGCCCGGTCACGGGTCGCAACCGCCTGGTCCGCGCGAACGGTGAACATCTGCTTGAGAGCCTCCTTGGCGGTCGCCTGGGCCACCGCGGCGGACTTCTTGCGGTCGGCGCTGGTGAAGAGGACCTGGACGTCGCTGCTGGCCCCGACCGGGTCGATCTCGATGCCGTCGGTCTGGTCGCTAGCGGTCACTCCGGTCTGGGCCTGCACGGCCTGCCGCGTCTGCGGGTTCTGCGCGGCGGCGGTGAAGGCAGCCACGAACTGGCCCGTGGCCTGGGTCCCCGTGAAGGGGCTGCCGTCGCTGTTGACCAAGGAGCCGGACGAGACGGTGGCGGTCGTGGTGTACGAGGCTGGTGCCGAAAGAATGAGCGCAGCGGCCGCCAGCCCAGCCAGCACGGGGACGGCGACGAGAATCCACCACCTGCGACGGGCGATGCGGAGGTAATCGATGATCTCCATGTTGTTCCTATCCTGATGGGAAATGACGTCGGACGACGGTTGGGTCGGCCGCGATGGTGCGTGCTGGAGCTGGCTCAGCGGCCGTAGTGCCAGGCGAAGTCGATCCCGGGCATGGCACGGAGTCGATCGTTCAACGGCGTGTAGTAGTCGACGAGACGAGTGAAGGTCTCCGGTGGCATCTGGCCGTAGGGCTTGTTGGCGTTGCGCGGCTCGAGCTGAACGCTCCGGTGCGGCTCGAGGCCGAGAAACGAGAAGACGCGGTCCATCTGGCCGTGAGGGTCGGCGAACAGGGCCTCGCTCTGGACGACGAGAACGCGCTCCGGCCCGAAGAGGTCGTGGAAGGTCTGCAGCTGCTCGGCGTAGTGTCCGCGGCGGAGGTAGGCGTGGTAGCGCCAGTGGGCTGCCGCGTAACGTGGATCCGCAATGATCCGAGCCTCTTCGCCGTCGACTCGCGAAGGCTCGAGATCCATTGCGCGCTCGAAGGACTCGACTTCGTGCCCGTGCGCCACCTCGTAGGCATGATGCGACCAGGCGCGCGCTACGGGATCCCGCAGGCACATCACGATCTTGACGTCGGGCAGGGCGGCCCGAATCCGTTGTGGGGCCAGCGGGTGGAACATGTAGTACGGACTCGACTCGCCGACGAGGTCGTATCCCTCGTCGAGCCTCGGGAACTGCGATGTGTACCAGCGGAACCCACGTCCGAAGTTCACATCGAAGTAGTGCGTTCCCTTGCCGGATCCGCTCTGCCCCACTTGGGGATGCAGAGTGATCCACTCAGCCAGGGAGGTCGAGCCTCCTCGTTTGGTACCTACGACCAGGTATCCCGGCAGCAGTCGCTCACCGCGCGAAAGGCGCGCGCGCAGCGGACCCAGTGCGGCCCCCATGGAACGGCGTGACATCACAATCTCTCCCGGCGCGAGCGCGTTCCCCCCATGGTCCTTGTGACCCGGCGCCGCTCGAGCGATTTCGAGCCTAACCGGCGGACTGGCGCTGCACTGGGGATTCGCGAATTCCACGGAAACCTCCAGAAAGGGCACCTCTCGAGACCCGAGCGGTTACAGTCCGAGCGGGGCCAGGTCGCGGCATGCACCCCGCCCGACAACGAAGACCGACCAGTGAGTTGCACCATGAAGAGATCGCCAAAACTCACCGCGAGCGCCACGGGGGGCCAGGGCGCCCGACACGTCGCGCAGGGCCTGGTGGTGGCGGGGGTGGCGGTCTGCGCCCTGGCCGGCTGCACCTCGGGTCAGGGCGTCGCGGCGCCGGTCCCGACGTCGACGGTCACCAGTTCGGCGGTCACGTCGACCTCTGCTCCACCGGCGTCCGTGACCACGTCGAGCACCCCGAGGGGGTCGGTCACGACCCCCGCCCCGGGTCCAGCAGTCGGCCCGGCATTGGCGGCGGCCATCAACGACCTCTCGAGCAAGAGGCGCAACGTGGTGTCGCTCGATGGCGCCCGCAAGCAGCTGCAGGCAGGCAACGACGCTCTGRGACAGGCGCGGACGGCGATCACGGCCATGCGCGGCGCGGTGTACGGCAGCTCCCGCAACTGCCCTGCAGCGTCGGCGCAGAACGGCATCGTCCGGGCCAGGACCGGCGTGGCCGGGAACAGCGCGAACGTGGTCATCAACGCTCTCGTCTCCCGCCGCGCTCAGCTTGCTGCGCTGGCACAGGCCGCCACGACCGTCGAACGACAGGTGGCGGCTCAGGGCTCCACGATCGCATCCATGCCCGACGTCAGGGCTGCGGTGGCCCTGGCTCGGTCGACGGTGACGGCAGAGAGTGCGGCCACGGACAAGGTGACTCAGGCAGCCGCGGCCCTGCGCACCAACGCGGGCCAGGTCAGCGCCGGCGGGTCGCAGATCCTGGCCAAGACCTGCTGATCCATCACGTTCTCCGGTCGAGAACGGGTCAGACACCGCCCGTCCGGAATTGACCACCGCTCAATGGATTTCGCGACCTGGGCGGCCACGTGGGGCGGACTCATCTGGTCCCGCCCCACGTGGCTGTCACCCGTGCCGTTGCCACACTGCTCGCATCTGCGTCACCGGGTGATGCCGAGCTTGGCGTCGAGGAAGAGGTCTCCGGAGGTCCGGGTCGACTTCTGGTGAACCTCTATGGCGATGGTGTTGGTCCCGGCCGAGAAGGCGGAGGTGTCACTTCGTGATCGGTCAGTGCCCCGGCGGGCTCGACGACACCGATGACTCCATCCAGCTCATGGATGGGACTCGCACGGTGGACTCGGTCGCCTACACCAACACGGCGCCGTGGCCGGCAGCGGCGGCGGGTACCGGGCCGTCGATGGAGCTGAACGACCCCGCGCTCGACAACGACGTCGGCAGCAGCTGGCACGCCAGCTCCAACTCCGGCACACCCGGGGGCAGCGAACTCCGGCGGCGGATCGGGAGGAGGAGGCACGTCGACGGTGCTCAACTACGGGGCCACATGGAAGTACCTGGCGACCGGGCGGGACCAATCGCGGCGTGGCGGGCACCAGCGTTCAACACCGATGTGACCATGGCGCCGGGCAACCCCCTCCAGTCGGCCGAGCTCTCGCTCATCCACGACGACGGCGCGGTGGTCTACGTCAACGGTGTGGAGGTGGCGCGCTCGAACATGCCGACCGGCACCATCTCATTCACCACCAAGGCTGCCAGCGCAGCAGACGACCGCCTGCTGTCGACGCCACCAGTGGCGATGGCCCCTCCGAAGAGTCTTCTGGAGGGGAGTGCATGTATTCCCCCAAAGAATGTGAATTGCTGCCTGGCTCCCCTCCGACAGAAAGTAGGCCGGCGCTCACATCCTGTGGACGGTACCCCGCAAGTACCCTTTGGGCGCTTTGGAAGAAATGACCATATTTCTGCTGTTGCAGCCCCTCGGCTACTTCCGTCGTTGCCCCACGAGAAACCGTACCCACGGGCCATAGTGGACACGGCAGGAGGTCTTGATCGGCCTCATCATGCAGTCACAGGGAAAGCACTCGGGCAAGCATGTCACCATCGAACATCGCACAGCAGTGGGCGCCACGAGGGTCGGCGCAGTCAAGAAGGGGTCGTCACGAGATCCCGAGCGGTTCCCGGAACTCGGCGCTGACCATCGCCCTCCAGGTCGCTTTGGTCATCCTCGTGACGGCTGGGACGCTGGTCAGCGGCTTCAGCTTCGTGGATGGCGACAAGACACTCGCAGTGCTTCCCGTGATCGCCATGGTGGCCGTCGGGTTGGGCCTGTTGGCCTTGACCCCGTTCTCGGCGTTCGTGATCCTGCTCCTGGCGGTGCGGCCGACCCTGGACCTGTTGAAGTTGAGCTCCAACGCGACAGGTACCGCGGTCGGCAACACCGCCACACAGCGCGGGCTGGACCCCTCCAGCATCGTGGGGGTGCTGTTCCTGCTCGCGGCTGTCGTCTGGCTCGCAGGTCGCGTCCGAAGCGGCCAGCTGGTCCCAGGCTCGCGCCTGCGCACGGCGATGCTCGCGTTCCTGGGGGCATGCGCGCTCAGCGTCATCGGGTCGGTCCAACCCCAGGCAAGTGCGCTCGAGCTGCTGCGGATCGGCACCGTGGTCGTGATGTTCATCGTCCTGGAGCAGATCATCACGTCGCGAACCGTGATGATCCGGGTTCTGATCACGTGTTACGTCGCGATGCTCATCCCGCTGGGCTTCACCCTCTTCGGGATCGTCACGGGGTCGCCCAGTTCCGAGGTGCGGGGGAGCTTCACCCGGCTCACCGGGCCCTTCAACCAGTCCAACACCTTCGCCCGTTACCTCGCCTTCCTGCTGGTCTTCGGGATCGCGATCTATCCGTACGTCAAGCCCAAGCTCAAGCTTCTGTTCGTCGCGATGCTGAGTCTTGCGTCGGTGTTCATGCTGCTCACGCTGACGCGTACGGCGATTCTCGGATCGGTCGCCGGGCTGGTCGTTCTCGCGCTGGTCCAGAAGCGCAAGGGCCTCCTCGGGGGTCTCGTCGCGATCGCTCTGTGCGCCCTCATGGTGCTGCCCGGTGTGGCTGCCCGCTTCGGAACGCTCGACGCCGAGAGCACTCCTACGGGGACACCGACGGGAAACACCCTGATGTGGCGCCTGCACTACTGGACGGAGGTCATTCCCCTGGCCAACGCCAACCCCGTGACAGGCATCGGGCTGGCCTCGACCCAGTACGAGACCGATGCAGCGAAGCAGCCGCACAACGACCTGATTCGTGCCTATGTCGAAACGGGCCTCGTGGGCCTGGTCTTCTACGTGTGCATGCTCGCCGCTTTGGTGGGCAATGCGCGCCGTGCCGTGCAACGAGCGCCGAAGGAGACTCTCGAGAGTGGCGTTGCCGCCGGGGCACTGGCTTGTGCCGTGTGTTTCGTGCTGGGAAGCATGGCTGCCAACGTCATGTCCAACGTGGTGAGCCTGTGGTACCTCATCGCCTTCTCAGCTGCGGCAGCGTACGTCTCGCGGACCTTCGCGCCGGGAGCCGGCTCGGAGGGTCTGCAGAGCCGGCCCGACGCGGGCGTCGTGCCCGCAGCGAAGGCCTGAGAACCCCGCCTGGCTCCTGCGAGCCGGCTGTCCGTACAGGTGAAAAGGCATACACGGGACGAAGAGGACGACTTTCAGGCAATTCTCAGCAATGGGCCACTGCAGCCTTCCGGGCCGCCCTAAGGTCGAGCAATTCGAAGCGGTGCCCGGGACGTAGGTCGAAGAGGATCGACACACTTCCACCAGGGGGGTGGCACGTCGGGGGCGCTCGAGGGGGAGGGTTACGACATGAGCAAGCAGATCCACCGAATGGCCATCGCAGCAGCAGGGGCGGCGCTCGTGGCACTGGCGCCGGCTGCCTACGCGGCGACGTCGACGGTCACGGCGACGGCCGAGACGATCGACCGCAAACCGGCGGGGACGAACGACGCGGACGACCCGTCGTTCTGGGTCCATCCGAGCGACCCGTCGAAGAGCCTGGTCATCGGCACGGTCAAGGAGGCCGGTGTCGATGTGTACCGCACGGACGGCTCGCTGGTGCAGACGGTGCCGATTCCGTCGGGCAGCCGGTACAACAACATCGAGGTTCTCTACGGCATCGACCTCGGGGGGACGACACGCGACCTGGCGGTCTTGAGCGACCGCGGCACGGACAAGCTGCACATCTTCGCCATCAACGGCGCCAGCACCAGTGCACCCCTGAGCGAGGTCACCGCGAGTTCCGCTCCGCTCGTGTTCGGAGGCACCAAGAAGATCAACTCGAAGACCACCTACGGTCTCGCGGGCTGGCGCAACCGCGCGACCGGCAAGGGTGAGGTGTTCGTGACGCAGGAGAACACCACCAACCTCGCCAAGCTCGTGCTCACCGATGCCGGCGGCGGCAAGGTGAGCTATCAGAAGGTGGCGTCACTGAGCCTGCCGGACCGCTTCACCCTCCCGAACGGTTCCACGTGGACACCCTGCTTCAACCCGAAGCACCCCGACTGGGTGGCGCACGCCGAGGGCATGGTCGTGGACCCGGACACCGGAACGCTCTGGGCGGACCAGGAGATCGTCGGTCTGTGGAGGATGACCACCGACCTGACCAACCCCGTGCTCGTCCACAAGCTGACCCGGTTCGGACAGAAGTACAGCGTCGTGAGCGGCAAGTGCAAGGTCGACGCCGCCTCGACCAGCTACGGCGAGTCCTACCTTCCGGGTGACCTGGAGGGCATCGGCCTCTACCGGGCCGGTACGTCCTCGAACGGCTACCTCATCATCTCGAACCAGCAGAAGTCGCTGTTCACCGTCTTCAGCCGCGACGGCGCCAGCTACCTCGGAACGTTCGCCATCGGGGGTGGGATGTTCGACTCCGTGGAGGCCACCGACGGCCTGGACGTCATCAACGTCAACATGGGCCCTAAGTACCCGCAAGGCATGCTCGTCACCCAGGACGGGAAGGACGCCCCCGAGGGCGGAACCAACTTCAAGTTCACTCCTTGGCCGAGCGTGGCCAAGGCCCTGGGGCTGGTGGTCGACACCGCCGGCAGCCCCCGGAACTGAGGCAGGACGGCGTTTCAGCAGTACACGTTGGCCAGCTGGTGGGGCCGTGAGGCCCCACCTCGATCTCGAGGAGACGGACATGCGTAGAGGCATAGCGATGATGGGTGTGGCTGCGGCCGCCGCAGCCGTGGGCGGTCTGGCGCTGCCCGCACAGGCGGCGGTGAGCTATCGGGTCACCGTCACCTGTTCGGTGCCCAAGGCCCAACCGGAGCGGCAGCTGGCGCCCAACTCGTGCCTCAACTACCTCCCCGACGGCACCCAGACGTACACCGCGAAGGTCCGTGACAGCAGCGGCTCGCCGGTCCGCGGCGTCACGGTGAGATGGACGGACTCGGACGCCCAGGACGGGCTCTTTCGGATCAACCAGAACCCCTGCGTCACGGGCTCGGCCGGCACGTGCTCGGCCGAGCTCGTCGACAGGCACCCGAAGGCGGGGGAGCGGATCGTCGTCACCGCGTCCGCAGGCGGATCGTCGGGCACCGGCTATCTGACGTTCCAGCGCTGACCGACACCACGAGAAGCCCCCGGTCGCTTCGGCGCCGGGGGCTTCTCGATGCGCTCGGCCCCGCGGATCTCGTGCAGACATCGCCCCCCGGACGTCACGATCCGGGGGGCGATGGGCGCAGGGCCGGGCGTGGACGCGATCAGCGCCCGGTGAACTTGGCGAGGTGCGCGACGGGCTGTCCAGCGACCTTGGTGAAGTCGCCGCCGAGCCACAGGTCGTGGGTGCTGGGGTCGACCACGGCCGCCAGGACGCCGAACGGGCTGTCCAGGGTGGGCGCCCAGGAGGTGACCTGCCCGCTGGAGACCGACACCTCGAGAACCTTGCGCCTCGGAAGGTTCTTGTCACACATGAAGGGAGCGCCGGAGCCGGTGTTGCCGACGCAGTAGTTGGTGAAGTGGCCGCCGCCGAAGACCGAGTCGCCGTCGACGGCGACGGCCTGGACGTCGCCGTCCAGCTGGTAGACCGGCTGTTGCAGGCTGCCGTCCTGGTCGAGCAGGAGGAGGTGGCCGCCCGAGCCAGCCTGCCCGACGTACACGCCGCGCGAGTCGGTGACGAGCTTCAGGACGGGGAACAGCGAGCCCGGGGCGAAGCCGGAGTCGTTCTTGCCCGTGGAGGCGCTCACGGCGCCGAGATAGGGGTTGGCGCCCTGCCCGTTCAGGGTGGTGAACAACCCTCCGACGTAGACGCGCCCGCCGTCGGTGCTGAGCGCCAGCGTGTTGACCTTGCCGTTTGCCTTGGGCTGCCAGCCGGAGTCCAAGGCGCCGCTGGCGAGGGAGAACGCGGCCAGCTTGGACCGGCTCGTGGCCCCGACCTTGGCGAACTCGCCGCCGACGTAGAGGGTGGAGGCCGAAGCAGCGAGTGCCCGCACCGGCTTGTTCATCACGGGGCTGAACGGCTGCACCTGTGCGGTGGCTACGCTGAGGGCCGCGAGGTTGCTCCGGCTGGCGCCGCCGACGTTGGTGAAGGAGCCCCCGACGTAGACGGTGCTGCCGGAGACGGCGATCGACAGGACCTCCCCGTTCGCGGCCGCGGTCCAGGACGTCAGCTCGCAGGTGGCGAGATCGACCGCGGCCAGCCCGCTGCGGACCTGGGCCTTTCCGGACCGGTCCTGGACCTGGGTGAAGGTGCCCCCGATGAAGAGGGTCCCGCCGCTGATCGCCATCGCGCTGACCCGCCCGTTCGGTTGGGCGCACGGCCGAACTGCGGTCGGAGCGACGGCGGCCATGGCGGCCGATGCGCCCCCCACCACCAGAGCGGTGGTACAGAGCGCGGCAAACGGAAGTCGAGTACGCATGGAGTTCCCCCAGTGTTAAGACGTTTGATCGGCGACGCCCCGCGGTCGCCTCGGCAGCACGGTGCCTCGGTCTCAGCAAAATAACAGGAAAGAGTTGCCACGAGGACGCGAACTGGCCATGCGTATTTATGCTGCATCGAAGCGAATATCCTCTTAGGCACGTATATCCGACTTATCGCATTAAGCCGTTATAACCGATATTTCGCAACCTGACGGGGGAGCCCCGACGAAGGTGCCCGGAGCCTGGCGTGCACCTTTTGTGTGCCGAAGCGCAAATATCTGCATTGTGTTCTCCCCAAAGCGCTTATCGCATTCTTTCTTGTTGCTAAGGTCCGTCTCGTTGGTCCTGGGGGGCAGGACTGGTGGGGCGCGTTCGGCGCACCACCTGGGGGAGGCGAGCCGTCGCTCGCTCGTTACCTGTGGAGCATTCATGAGGACATCTCGCATTCGGGCACTCGGTCGACATGAGCCAGGCAGCCGGGGGCGACCAGATCGGTCCGAGCGAGTCGGGTCCATCCTGGCTGCTGCTGCTGCCGCGGCGAGCCTGACCGTCGCAGCGACCCTTGCAACGGCGACGGCGCCGCCAGCAGCGGCCGCGCCCGTCCTGCCGGCGGGTCCGGCGCTCTCGCCGAGCGCCGACGGGACGTTCTGGGGCACGAACGGTCGTGTCGTCGACATCGTCTCCAACGGGACCAAGGCCTGGATCGCCGGCGGGTTCGACTACGTCGGTCCCAACACGGGTCGGTCGGTCACGGTCGACTCGAGCTCGGGCGCCGTGCTGCCGTCCTCGAATGTCGTCGACGGGACCGTCAACGCGTCCGCGCCCGACGGCAAGGGGGGCTACTACCTCGCCGGAGACTTCTCGCGTGTGTCTGACGTGCGTCGCCAGGGCCTGGTCCACATCAAGGCCGACGGGAGCGTCGACCGTTCGTGGCCGGCCACTGCCGTGACGACCACCGTCACGGTCAACGGTGTCACCAAGTCACAAACCGGTTCGGTCAAGACCGTCGCCGTCGCCGGTGACCGTCTCATCATCGGAGGCGACTTCGACACGGTCAACGGTGTGCGCTCGTCCCGGCTCGCCGCCATCGGTTTGGACGGCAACGTCATCCCGACCTGGCAGGYGTCGGCCAGCGCCACGGTCAACGCCCTGGCAGTGGTCGGCAGCAAGGTCTATGTCGGTGGCTCGTTCACGAGCCTCAACGGCGCCAGCCGTGCCTACCTCTCCCGGGTCCAGCTGGCCGATGGCGCCACCGACCCGGCGTTCACGGCGCAGACGAACGCTCCGATCTACGCCCTGGACGTCCAGGGTGGCGCCACCAGCGACCAGGACACCGTCAAGCTCGGCGGCGACTTCACCAGCGTGACCAGTGGTGCCGGCACCACGAGCCGGTCCCGCCTGGCCGCCGTCGACGGCGGGGGTGCGGTGCTCTCGTGGGCGGCCTCGGCCAACGGGACGGTCAGAGCCGTTGCGACGGATCCGGCGTCCGGCACCACCTTCGTGGGCGGCACGTTCAGCCAGCTGAGCGGACAGAACCGCACCCAGGTGGGCGCCTACGACCCCGCCGGTGCGCTGACCGGCTTCAACGCTTCGCTGGCGGGGTGTCAAGCACCGCACACGCTCAAGTCGACCTACACGCTTCCCGCCTGCACCGTCGAGGTCCAGGGCCTCCGGGTCGCGGGAGGAACGGTGTACGTCGGTGGCGTCTTCACCACCACCCAGGGCATCCTGCGCCACAACGCGGCCGCCTACTCCGTGGCCACCGGCCAGCTCACGTCATGGCTGCCCATGCCGGGGGCCCGGGTCCGCACCTTCACCAACCTGGGTGGCACAACCGTGATGGGCGGCGACTTCGTCAGCGCCGGCGGGCAGTATCGCAGGGGCGTCGCCAAGATCGACCTCGCCACCGGGACGCTCGATCCCTCCTTCACGGCCAACGCCGACAACATGGTGCTCGACCTGGAGCTGAACGCGGACCGGACCAAGCTCTACCTCGGGGGCACGTTCAAGTCCGTCAACGGCGTCACCCGTCAACGGATCGCTGCGGTCGACGCGACCACGGGCGCCTTGGACTCGGCCTTCGTGGCCAAGGTGAACAAGGACGTCTACTCGATCGCGGTGCGTCAGAACTTCGTCTACCTCGGAGGCCAGTTCACCCAGATCGGCACGGTGGCCCGGCAGCACGCCGCCCGCATCTCGGCCGTCAACGGCGCCGTCGACGCCACGTGGACCGCGAACACCAACGGGCCGAGCGGGGCGACGTACCACGAAGGCATGGTGCTCTCCTTGGCGGTCGCCCCCGACAACTCGCGAGTCTTCCTCGCCGGACCCTTCAAGACCGTCAACGGAGTGGCCCTTCCGGACGGCATCGCGGCCGTCAGCGGGGCCACCGGGGCCGTGCTGCCCAAGCAGCTGGGCGGGGTGCACAGCTGCGGGACCCTCCACTGGATCAACACCCTCAAGCTCAGTGCAGACGGGCAGCGACTCTACGGGGGTGACGTCTGCCCCGACTGGATCTACCAGTGGGACGCCGTCAACCTCTCGCAGACCAAGGTCAACGGTCTGAACTGGAGCACTGCCTGCAACGGCGGAATGCAGGGAACGCTCGAGGTGAACGGCACCTTCTACTACGGCACCCACGGCGGCGACAAGGGCAGCGGCGGCTACTGCTGGCAGTCCCCGACGTCTCCCACGCCGGTCGCCCAGCAGAGGTTCTTCGCCTTCCGGGCCACCGACGGGGCGCTGACCGACTATGCCCCGGTGTTCGACTCACCCATGGGGGTGTGGTCGTTCGCAGCGGTCCCGCAGGGGCTGCTCGTCGGTGGCGACTTCACCGTCGCCGGTGACCGCAACACGGTGGCCCAGGGCCTGACCCTGTTCCGCGGCACGCCGTGAGCACCCGAGACCGGAGGAGGTCGCCATGAGGCGCCGCATCATCACCAGCCTCATGGCGACTCTCCTGCCGGCCCTGGTCGCCGGCACCCCAGCGACCGCCGACGGAACGGGTGGCATCACCGACTCGCCGGCGCGCACGTGGGGCACGAACGGACGCGTGAGTGCCGTCCTGACCGTAGGAGCGAGCGTCATCATCGGTGGGGACTTCACGTCCGTATCTGACACCAACGGTCGCACCTACCCTGCCGCGCGCCTCGCCAAGTACCTTCCGGCGACCGGCACCTTCGACCTCACGTGGGCGCCGTCGACCACGGGACCGGTGTATGCCCTCGCCTCGTCGGGTGACCGCCTGCTCGTCGGTGGGAACTTCAGCAAGCTGGACGGGCGTTCGCACTCGTCCCTGGGTGCGGTCTCGCTGCGCACCGGGGACATCGACCCGACGTTCACGACAACCGTGGACAAGCAGATCGACGCCATCGCGATCGTGGGGTCCAGCGTCTTCCTCGGTGGCCCGTTCACGACGGTCACGGACAGTGGCGGCTCGACCATGCGCAGCTACACGGCGAAGGTCGGTCTCACCACCGGCGTCCTCGACCCCACGTGGGCGCCGGTGATGACCGCGCGGGTGCGCTCGCTGCTGCCGACCCCCGACGGTTCCAAGGTCTACGTGGGAGGCGATTTCGCCAGCACCAACGGTCTGAGCTACGCCGGCAAGCTGACGCTGCTCCGGGCCGCTGACGCCTCGATCGACCCGGTGTTCCGAGCGGGTGTCACGAACGCCGGTTCCCGGTCACCGGTGCTCGCCATGGCGCTGTCCGGGAACGCGCTGGTCGTCGGGACCACCGGATCCGGCGGCGGATGCACGCGTCTCGACGCCACCACCGGCATGACGCAGTGGAGCAAGCACGGCACGGGCGACGT
Organism: Terrabacter sp. P5_B1; assembly: GCF_056400505.1. Taxonomy (NCBI): domain Bacteria; kingdom Bacillati; phylum Actinomycetota; class Actinomycetes; order Micrococcales; family Intrasporangiaceae; genus Terrabacter; species Terrabacter sp. P5_B1. The sequence continues at coordinate 5,984 of NZ_JBFULD010000012.1, read as the reverse complement.
CGCCGCGGTGGCGTTCTTCGGACCCAACACGTACTGCGGTGGGCACTTCAGCGGAACGGCGTCGTTCGACGGGCTCAACCGGGACAAGCTCGCCGCCGTCGACACCGTCACCGGGATGACCCAGCCGTACGTTCCGGGGATCAACAGCGCTCTCGGGGTCTGGTCACTGGGCACCACGCCGGACGCCCTCATCGCCGGAGGCGACTTCACGAAGATCAACACGGTGCTCCAGTCGGGCCTGGCCCAGTTCAGGGACCTGACGGCTCGGACGACAGCCGCTCCTCCCGCTAGTCTCAAGGCCGTCGCGGGAGACGCCGCCGTCTCGCTCACCTGGGACGTCCCGTCCACGGACGGGGGCTACCAGGACGACAGCTACCGAATCTTCCGCAGCGCCAACGGGGGGACGATGACCTTCATCGGCGGGAGCAGCCAGGAGAACTTCTCCGACCCCACCGCGGTCAACGGCACCACGTACACGTATGCCGTGCTCACCCGCAACGGCGCCGGCGACAGCGCGCTCAGCGACGTCGTGCAGGCAACGCCCGTCGCCGAGACCCTGACGGCGCCGGGGGTGCCGACAGCCTTCCACGCCACCGGGTCCTATCTCGTTGCACAGCTGTCCTGGAGCCCGCCCGCCTACGACGGGGGGACGCCCGTGACGGCATACCGCGTCCTTCGATCCACCGTGAGCGGAGGCGAGACAGCGATCATCGACCTCCCGGGGACGGCTCGGTCCTACACCGACCAGGCCGTCGAGGCACAGACGCGCTACTACTACACGGTGCGGGCCGTCAACGCCATCGGCGCCAGCCCCGACGCGACCGAGCAGAGCGCCGTGCCCAGCAGCGGGGTGCCGAGCGCCCCTGTCATGACGGCGAACCCGGGGCCGGGCATGTCGTTCTCCTGGACGATCTCCAACGAGGGAGGTGCCCCGGTGACGAAGTATGTCGTCGTGCGTGACGGCGTCCGGCTGGGCACGGTCGTTCCTCCGTCGCCGAACACCATCACCGACCCCAGTCCGCTCACGGGGACCCACACCTACATGGTCAAGGCGGTCAACGCCATTGGCACGTCGAAGTGGTCGAACCCCGTCACGGTGACCACGCCGTAGGCGGTCCGAGGGGCGACGGCCTACGGCGTAGCCCCTCGCAGCTCAGCCGCGGACCGAGTAGCCGAAGTGACGCAGCCCCGGCAGCGTGAACAACGACACCGCAGCGCGGTGCAGCACCGGCATGGCACGACGCCACTCCTCGTCCGGCAGTAGCGTCACCAGGCCCCGATCGTGCCGGTTGGGATTGCCTGCCACCGTGTGGGTCGGCTGCATCCTGACGCTGCGCTCGTCGACGAAGGGGGTCCGACTGGTGTCGAGGTTGAGCAGCTGCGCGATGCGCTCGACGGTCTCACGGGGACGGTCGACGAAGTCCTCGTAGCGGATCCGGACCGTCCGTCCCTGCTTGGTGGGCCACCAGTACTCGACGAGGTAGTTCCACACCACCCACATCGCCGACGACCGCCACAGCTCGAGCCGTTCCATGGTGGCGTCGTCGTCACGGTCGCCCGTGACCTTGACCCGACGCCACGAGAACGCGTTGGCCCGCGGATCCCGGACGACGTGGACGACGTACAGCTCGATGCCGGGCAGGCGTTCGAGGATCTTGCCGTAGGGCGGCAGCTTCGAGGAGTCGACGATCACGGCGGGGTGTTCGAGCTCGGACAGGGCGGTGTAGAGGGCCGCGATCTTGTCGTCGTTGGGGTGCGGCGGCACCGCCGGCCGACCCCTGAGCTGGCGGAGCACCATCGAGGGGATGCGCATCATCCGCAGCCGGGACAGCAGATCCCGCGACACTGCGAGCGGGTCGGGTGGCGCGGCCCCTCGGTAGGCCCGGTCGACGACGGCAGCCCAGACGTGGCACTGGCTGAACGGCAGACCGCATCCGCACCTGTGGTCCTCGAGGAAGCCGCGCTCCCAGACGTAGCGCAGCTCGCCGACGGCCATCGCGCCTGGGAGCTGACCCAGGATCGTGCTGAGGATGGTCGTGCCGCTGCGGCCCGTGCCAGCCACGAACAGCACCTTCGTCGGGGCTGTGGGGATGCTCACCGGGAGGACTCCGATCGTTGCGCGACAAGTGATTTCGCGGTGCGACCTGCCCTGGTCGAGGCCTTGTCGTAGACGACGTCGAGTCGCGAGAGGTGGGCAGCCGCAGCGAAGTCCTGCTCCAGCCGACGGCGGCCGGCGATTCCCATGGTCACGGCTTCCTCGGGACTCGAGTCCAGATGGGCCAGGGCTCCGGCCAAGCGGGCGTCGTCGTCAGCGGGCACGACGAGGCCGTGGACGCCGGGCTCCACCAGCTCCGGCATCCCGCCCATGTCCGTGACGACGACCGGCGTCGATGCAGCGAACGCCTCGAGGATGGTCATCGGCTGGTTCTCGTACCAGCGCGAGGGCACCAGCAGTGCGCGGCTGTGCCGCACGAGGGGAGCGAGGTCGTCCGCGCTGAGGCGGCCATGGAACACCACTCGTCCCGGGGCCACCTCGGACGCGAGCCGTTCCAGGCTCAGTCGCTCCGGACCGTCCCCCGCGACGTGCAGCACGCAGGCGCCCGACAGGCGGCCGATCGCCCGGATCGCTGTGTCGACGCCCTTCTCGTGCGACAGGCGCCCGGCGACGACGAAGCCCTCTCCGGCCTCCGGGGCATGCCTGAGCTCGGGAATGTGGGTGAAGTTGTTCACCACGCTGATCCGGTCCTCCGCGATGCCCTGACGCATCATGACCGCGGCCAGGAAACGGCTGGGGCTGACGAAGGCGTCGACCGGACCATAGACGTCGAAGGCGCGGTGGAGGCCCGACTCGACCGCGAGAAGCACACTCCCGCTGAGAGATCCGTTCTTGCACCGGTTCGCGGCGGCGTGCCAGGTGCCGTGGCCCACGCACGCATCACACGGACGTCCGTGATCGAGCATCTGGTAGCTCGGGCAGGCCAGCTTGTAGTCATGGAGGGTCATGACACACGGGATGCCGGCACGGCTGATCGGACGCAGCACCGCGGGGGAGAGCTGGTGGTAGACGTTGTGGCAGTGCACGATGTCAGGCCTGAACTCTCGGATCGCCTGGTCGATCCCGCGAGCGCTGGAGCTCGACCACACCATCCGGGCGGAGGCCCTGATGCCGGCCCACCCACTCGGAGGAGGCTCGAGCTCCACGAACGACGGGAAGGTCCTGCCCAGGGGCTGCGGAGTCTCGTTCTCCGGGTGGTCCATGCCGAAGAAGCCGACCTCGTGTCCGGCCGACCGCTGGAGCGCGGCGACGTCCAGCATGTAGCCCTCTGCGCCTCCGCGTCGGTAGAGGTACTTGTTGACGTGAAGAATGCGCATCGCCGTCCCCTTCTGAACTCGCCCAGTTGATCACATGCCATCCCGAGATGTCCGCGAATCGTGGGGAACGGTCGGCCGTTTCGGCTGGCTTGGGCGCATTTTGCGGTTCTCCCGTGCGGGCCCGGAAGGCGATCAATAATGAGCCGGGACAGCATCGGCTCTGAGAGACCACGGGCAGACACCCGGCTGTCGTTGTTCGATGGAGGGGACGTAACAACGTGGCACGATCCGTGGTGGCGACCGCACGACGAACGGTGCGCCGTGCAGCGACGTGGCGTCCCAAGCACGACGGCACCGAGAGCGTGGACGTGGGGCGGCTGATCAGCCCGTTCCGCTACGACGTGGTGGTGAGGGCCCAGCTGTTCGACGCGGTGGCGGCCCGACCGGTCGGGCAGTCGATGGACGAGTTCGTGTCGGCGGTGGCCGAGCATCCTTACGCGGTGTGGTTCCGCGAGGTCGAGCTCCGTCGCTTCTTCCCGTGGGTGCTGAACGACCCGCGGGACGTCGCCGACGCATACGCCGTCCGGGTCGCACGCGCGGTCCGCACCTTCGAGTCGTTCGAGCAGCACGGCTTCGATGCCCGTCAGCCGATCATGCTGCGCCGTCTGGCCCGCCCCACGGTCAGCGACTCCGGCGTCCTTGTGCCGCGGGTCCTTCACCTCGGTGACGGTGGTCACCGGCTGGCCCTCGTTCACCGCTCGGGAGGCCTGCTGGAACCATCGATGCACCGCATCGACCCGCGTCCGAGCAAGGTCATCGACAACACCGCGATCCTCGCACCCGCACTTCGGCTGACTGAGCAGGAGTATGCAGCCTTCCTCTCCCTGGGCTTCCTCGACGCTGCTGTCGACTCGCTGGACGCGCTCTGGTCGGGAGTCGAGCACACGTGCCCGGACCGTCTGGCGGAGCTCGAGGCCCTGGTGAAGGCGCAGTGGCTGGATGTGGCCGAGCGATGAGCGCGTGGTGGGACCGGTACGTCAATCCGCCGGACGGTCCGCAGACCCCGAGGCAGCACCTGACGCGCAAGATCGTGCGCCGGATCCACTGGGCCCGAACCGAGGGTGTGGGCAGGGTCATCGAGGAGGACCGCCTCGACCCGCGCCCTCGGCTGCGAGCGGCCGTCCGCAAGCGCCGGTGGCGTCGCGGCCATCCCGCCGCACCGGGTTCGGCCGTGCCCGTCTACGTCGTCGGACTCCAGCGGTCCGGGACGAACATGCTCATGCGTGGCCTGGACGAGGCGCCCGAGACGGAGGTGCGCAACGAGAACGACCGCGTGCTGTTCCACCGTTTCCGGATCAGGTCCGTCGACGTGCTGCGTTCCACGGTCCTGGCCAGCCGGCAGCAGTTCGTCTTCGTCAAGCCGATCTGTGACTCGCAGCTGCTCGACACCTTCCTGGACATCGACGGGCTCGCCCCCGGGCGTGGGGTCTGGGTGTACCGCGACCCGGACTCCCGGGCGCGGTCGGAGGTCTCCAAGTTCGGGCCGGCCAACCTGCTGGCCCTGCGTGACATCGCCGCCGGCAGGGGCGAGACCCGATGGCAGGGGGAGCGCCTGCCGAAGGCGAGCGTCGAGCTCGTCGCGTCGTTCGACCTCGACACGATGACTCCTTTCACCGCCGCGGTCCTCTTCTGGGCCATCCGCAACCAGCTCTTCTTCGAGCTCGGGTTCGACCGTCGCGACGACGTGCTGCTGGTGTCCTACGACGCGTTCGCCGCCCATCCGGCGGACGAGATGCAGCGTCTCTGCCGGTTCGTCGGCGTGACCTACCGGCCCCAGCTCGACGAGCACGTCGACCGCAGGGTCTCGCACGGGACGAAGCCGCTCGAGATCGATCCGCGCGTTCGCGCCCTCGCCACCGAGGTCCACGAGCGTCTCGAGGTCGCGCGCCAGGCCCAGGACCGACGCACAGCCAACCAGGACTCGTCGGCGGCCGGCGAGAGAAGCGCACCATGAGGACCGGGATCGCTGCGATGCGGGCAGCAGCAGTCGTGGTGGTCGGCGGCCTGCTGCTGGGCGCCTGCACCGGCGACGCCAAGGTCCCTCCCACGACCAGCACGACCGCGAGCCCGAGCGGCTCGCCCACCGGGGCGGCCGCCGACCTCACAGCACCGCTCGGGGCGAAGTACGACTGGTCGCGGTTCGACACCGTCTCGCCGTACCTGAAGAGCCTGTCGGGTAGCTCGACGTTCTACGAGCTCGTCTGGTGCGACATCGAACCGACCGAGGGCAAGCAGGACTGGAAGACCATGGACGCCGTCGCCCGCAAGGCCCAGTCCGTGGGCGCGCGGCTGATGATCAAGATCCGGGTCGGTTCCTGCTGGGCCACCACGCAGGGCGACCCCCAGCACGTGCGCGGCACCAAGAACAAGACCGAGTCGTTCATGCCCAAGGACCTGAGCACGTACAACGCGTTCGTCGCCTCGGTCGTCAAGCGCTACTCCGCCCAGGGCGTGCACACCTACGCCGTGGAGAACGAGATCAACTCGGAGTCGTTCTGGGGCGGCAGCACCGCCGAGTTCGAGTCCCTGATCAAGGCCGCGGCGGCCTCGATCCGCGCCGCGGACCCGTCTGCAGCGGTGGCCGACCCCGGCATCAGCAGCACCGCATACGG